>JAEEQV010000451.1:0-2004 GCA_016285445.1 Bacteroidales bacterium | reverse complement strand
GTCAAAACCTTTGCGGCTGCAAAGGTACTGCTTTTTTCTGATATATGCAAGATTTTTTGAAAAAAAATAATCGTGCCCGTGGGGCTAAGACATTTTATAGGGATTTTTATCCTAAATTGCCCAAAATGGTTCAAAAACCTTTTTTGTATGTCAACAACCACCCACAATCAGCCAACAATTTATTCTCCCACAGATTGGACGGATGGAACGGATTATAATTTAAGATTGAAAAAAAACATAAAAAACACTGATTGAGAAAATTATATTAAATAGATTTGTTTGTCACCCCTACTCTGTTATAGCTTTTCGGGCTCGCTTGAAATTTGCTGCAAAGGTACAGCTTTTTGCGGAAATATGCAAAGTCCTTTTTAGTCCTTTTAATGGCGGCTATTCAAAATTTAGTGCAAATTAGACAAAAATACGGATAAAATAATGGTAAAACCGCATTTTAGTGCAAATTAGTACAAAATTGCGGATAAATATTTGCACAATTCAAAAAAATGTAGTACTTTTGTACGCCGAAACGACAAATAATTATTCGTTTTAGCTTACAGATGGATGTTTTAAATGCAATATTATCGAGTCCTCGGACAGTGTTCACAACCAAATGGTTGGCTATGAACGACACCTCACGCAACAGCGAATCGCTCAATCGCTCGTTACGCTATTACACCAAGACAGGCGCACTACTCAAGCCACGCTATGGAATATTCACAAAGCCAAAGTATGACGAGAAAGAAATGGCTTGTACACTGTTAAAACCATCGTATATATCGCTCGAGTACGTGTTGGCTCGTGCCGGCGTAGTGTTCCAGTATAGTTCGGAAATTACTTGTATCAGTTATCAAACTCGCACGATAGAAGTAGATGGCAAGTCGTATGTCTTCCGTAAGATCAATCCTATGATTTGGGCAAACATGCAAGGAATTGAGCAGCAGGATAACATAGCAATTGCTACCCCGGAACGTGCATTTCTAGATATGATGTACCTCAGTGCAGGACAATGCTACTTTGACAACCTGCGTCCGCTGAATAAGACACTCATCCGACAAATCTTACCTGTTTATAATTCTCCAATATTAACCAAGCGCATCGAAACGCTTCTAAAACAATAAACTATGGACATCAACAAACATCGGTACTATATGATGCAAGTGTTACTTGCCATCTTTCGTCATCCGGAGTTAAGTAAGTTGCTTGCCTTCAAAGGCGGCACGTCGCTTATGCTCTTTCACGGTTTAACGCGTTTCTCCACAGATTTGGACTTCAACCTATTGGATGCCTCTCAAACGGAGTATGTCTATAAGGAATTACGCAAGTTGCTATTGAAATTCGGTTCGATTGATGATGAGGCGATGAAGTTCTATGGCCCCATTTTAGTGCTCAACTACGAAAAGGGAGAACGAATGTTGAAAGTGGAAGTCAGCAACCGAGAATATCCGAATCATTATGAGATTCGTTCTTTGCTTGGTACAGACATCCGCGTTATGACTTTACCGGACATGTTCGCTCATAAACTATGCGCATTAGGCGAACGTATCACTCCTCGCGACATCTATGATGTGTGGTTTTTCCTGCAAAAACGCACGGCAATCAATGGTGAAATAGTTCAGATTCGCACGAATATGTCCGTCAGTGAATATGCGCAACAATGCGCAGAAAAAGTACGCGGATATAGTTCGCGTATGCTAATGCAAGGTCTTGGAGAAGTGCTTCTTGACGCACCATCCAAGAACTTTGCCCGCCAACAACTCATTCCCGAAACAGCTTCGGCATTAGAACTATTCGCCGCCTACCCTTTATTGGAATAATTCCGAAGGAAAAGGTACTGCTTTTTTCTGATATATGCAAGATTTTTTGAAAAAAAATAATCGTGCCCGTGGGGCTAAGACATTTTATAGGGATTTTTGTCATAAATTGCCCAAAATGGTTCAAAAAACTTTTTGCAGGTCAACAATTATCGACAATTATCGACAATTAGCCAGCAATTTATTCTCCCACAGA
>JAEEQV010000049.1:0-10936 GCA_016285445.1 Bacteroidales bacterium | reverse complement strand
CTGAAAGCAGAGGAACACTGTTTACCGTTGTTTCCACAAATGTCTGCACTTCGTCAACCGACGCAGTTTTTGCGAGTTCCTGAGCCTTAAACAATGTCTGAGAAATTTGTACGGCTTGTTTCCGTTGTTCTTCGCTCAAACGCATATTCCGTGAACTGAGAGCCATCCCGTCCTCTTCGCGAACAATAGGGCATGGAATAATCTCGATATGTATGTCGCGTTGGCGAACCATTTCTTTTATGATGGCAATTTGCTGGAAATCTTTCATTCCGAAATATGCCCTGTCGGCGGGAACAAGTTCAAAAAGACGATGAACCACAATACCCACGCCGTTGAAGTGTCCCGGACGGGCAATGCCCTCCATGACCTGGCCGATAGGACCAAAATCGTATGATTCCGTAACATTTTCCAATCCTTCGGGATACATCACGTCAACCGTCGGAATGAAAGCAATATCGGCACCGACGCTTTCGAGCAAGGCAATGTCGGCGTCAACCGTGCGAGGATACGTTTGTAAGTCGTTCGGGTTGTTAAACTGCGTAGGATTTACAAAAATACTCACAGCAGTACAATCATTTTCCTCAATGGATTTTTTTACCAACGAAATGTGTCCTTGGTGAAGTGCTCCCATAGTGGGGATAAATCCCAAAGAACGTCCTTGCTTACGGATGTTTGCCACCGCAGCCGAAATTTCTTTCCGTGTTTTGCAGATAATCATCTCTTCGCTAAATATTTAAGCAAAAGTAAGAGTTTTTTTGAAAATGATATTTTTTTTTCGGTTTTTACCACTGCTCTTTCATGGAAATTTGATAATAAGTGTACAGATGAGGACTTTTGGAAATTAGTTTTTTTCAGTTTCTTTATATGAAATAATCTAAAATTGTACTTTTGTAAGAATTAAAACAGGTTGCTCTAATCAACAATGGTGTTGATTGACGTTTAAATATGTTGCGTATTAGTTTGAGAAATATAATTCTTTGTTTGTTGATGGCTTTGTTTGCCATAGGCACGTCGATGGCGCAATCGTCTGTCAAGATTGGCGTTGTGAAATACGACGGCGGTGGCGATTGGTACGGCAACTCTACGTCAGTTCCCAACTTGGTGAAATTTTGCAACGAAAATCTTAAAATGAATGTGGAAGCGGGTACCGTTGAGGTGGGAAGCCCCGATATTTATAATTATGCGATGGTGCATCTGACTGGTCACGGGAATGTTGTGTTTTCAAATACAGATGTGAAAAATCTTCGGGAATATCTTCTTTCTGGAGGTTTCTTGCACATTGACGATAATTACGGACTTGATAAATACATTCGCCGGGAAATGAAAAAAGTATTTCCCGATGTCGATTTTGTTGAGTTGCCGTCAAATCATCCTATCTACAATCAGCAGTATTCTTTTCCAAAAGGACTTCCCAAAATACACGAACACGACGGTAAGCCTGCACAAGGTTTCGGCTTGATTGTCGATGGTCGTTTGGTTTGCTTCTATACTTATGAGTGCGACTTAGGTGACGGTTGGGAAAATCCCGAAGTTCATTCCGACACGCAGGAAATTCACCAAACGGCATTGCAAATGGGTGCCAATATCGTGCAATATATTTGTACGCACTAATAAGCTCCGCTTTCTCGTGCAGCACACACAAATCGTATGTCCTGATAATCTATGTCGGGCAGAAAAGCTTTCAGTTCACTCACAGAATCATTCGGATGTGCCGAGATAGTTTTTAGAATTCGTTGTAAAGTGTCCTCGGGAATCAAGTCGCGCACGTCGATTTCACCTTCGGCAACGAAATATTCCAAGTGTTTACAAATAGTATTGACGGTCAATCCTCGTTCTGCTGCAATGTCGGAAATGCTATTGCCTTCGCTATACAGAAGAAAAGAGATTTCTTTGGTCGAATTTTTTTTCTCGTCGTACTTTGTCTGTTTTTTCTTCGCCTTCTTTTTCTCTTCGGCTTTTTTCATAAACATTTTTCGGCGAGCCTCCAGATCCACGGGAACGTCAAGGTTTTCTTTGTTGAGTTGTTTTCCCGAAATAGCCGATTCCAGCATTCGCAGGCATTTTTTTATTTTTATTTCTTGATTGAAAAATGTGAGTTCAAGCGATTGTAAGTCTGCAATGTATTGTTTCGTTTTTGAAACAGTCGATGCTTTGCCTACGACGTCGTAAATGCCTTCTGAAATTTCTTCAAACAATGGGGCAAAATACGCTACCGATGCTTCTATTCTTTGTTGCAACAACTTGTTGTTATGTTGATTGATAATAAATTGCAGTTGTATTGAAAACTTTTGTGCCGTTTCTACAATAGTGTCAACTTTTGGGGTAAGTTGTTCCATATCAGCCTTGAAAAGATGTTTTGACGAACGTTCGTCTTCTGCCACTTCGTAGTCGGAAAGATGTTCGGAAAATTCTTCCTTGAGATTTGAAAAATCAAAGGTCGAAAGTGTTGATTGCTCTATATATTTCTGAAATTCAACAGAATAAATCCGCTCGATTTCGTCAGCATCTTTTTTGTCGTTTGTAAAGTCAATCACTCGTTTGTCTTGTTCTGGAAAATCGTCCACAATCGGTTCCGAAAGCACCAGTCCGTCAAGTGATTCAAGTCGTGAAAGTGCCACGTAAATTTGTCCGGGGGCAAACGCTTCTGACACGTCGATAATTGCCCGTTTGAAGGTGAGACCTTGACTTTTGTGTACCGTGACTGCCCATGCCAATTTTATAGGATATGCGGTAAACGTGCCTAAAGTTTCCTTGTTGATTTGGCCAGTTTCTTTGTCCAGCGTGTATCTGACGTTTTCCCACGTGTATTTGTCAACTGCCACAATTTGTCCCGTTTCGGGAAAAATCACTGATATCTCGTTGTCTTTGAGTTTGTAGATTTCTCCAATTTTTCCGTTGTAATAATGTTCTCCCTGAAAAAAATCATTTTTAATGAACATGATTTGTGCTCCTTCTTTCAATTCCATATCAAGATTGAGAGGATAGAGATTCTCGGGGAACGTGCCTGTTATTTCAGCCGAATAGAACTCCGAACGGGTTTTTAGTTTCCGCAGTTTGCCGTCGTTTATCGCCTCAGCTTTCTTGTTGTGCGTGGTAATGAAAATATACGGCAGTTTTCGTGGTGGCTCAAAATTAGGAATGTAGTGTTTGTTGAGCTCGTTTATGTCTTTTTGTACAAACTTGTTGTTTCTGAGATTGTTAAGGATTTCAATAAAAAGTTTGTTGTCTTGACGATATATTTTTTCAAGTTCAAGCACTAACGGTTGCTCATTTTTCAGAACAAGTGCATCGAAAAAATACATACTGCTATAATATTGTTTCAGAAAAATCCATTCGTCGTTTTTTACAACGGGCGGAAGTTGTAGCATATCGCCAATGAAAAGGACTTGTACGCCACCAAACGGTTCGTTTCTTCTTCGGCGAATTGAGCGAAGCGCAACGTCAATTGCGTCAAGCAAATCGGCACGAAGCATACTCACTTCGTCAATCACCAACAATTCCATCTTTCGCAGAATGCTTCGTTTCCACCCCGACATTTTTGAAACTTCTTTGGGAACTTTTTTCAGTGGCAGTACGGCAAACGGAATCTCATTTTCGGAGAAATCGAGTGCAGGGGCGTAGCAGCCCGGGGGCAATTGAAACATAGAATGTATTGTTACTCCGCCCGCATTCAACGCCGCGATGCCAGTGGGTGCAACGATTACGACGCTTTTGTGCGTATGTTCCACAATGTTTTTTAGTAACGTGGTTTTTCCCGTTCCTGCTTTTCCTGTAAGGAAAATTGATTTGCTCGTTCCGTTTATGAATCGGATTACTTGGAGAGCAGCTTTGTTATCATCAAAATTCATCATGTTTTATTAATTTGGTGTGGTGCAAAGGTAAAAAAAACTATCTTTGCAAAAAAATTAAGTTGATGAATTTTATAGAAGAATTGAAGTGGAGAGGGATGCTCCACGACATAATGCCGGGAACGGAAGAACAACTACAGAAAGAAATGACGACAGCGTATGTCGGTATTGATCCAACTGCTGATTCGTTGCATATAGGACACCTTTGTGGCGTGATGATGTTGCGTCACTTTCAACGTTGTGGTCACAAACCCATTGCATTGCTTGGTGGTGCCACGGGTATGATTGGCGACCCTTCGGGCAAGTCGGCAGAACGAAATCTGCTTGACGAAGCAACCCTGAATCATAATGTTGCATGCATTAAGAAACAATTGGAACATTTCCTTGATTTCAACGGTAAAGAGCCGAATGCTGCTGAGTTGGTCAATAATTACGAGTGGATGAAGGATTATACGTTCCTTGATTTCGCCCGCAACGTGGGTAAGTTGATTACCGTAAACTATATGATGGCAAAAGATTCTGTGAAGAAACGTTTCAACGGAGAATACTCTAATGGTATGAGTTTCACTGAGTTCACATATCAACTTTTGCAAGGATACGATTATGTCTATTTGAACAAACATAAAAACTGCAAACTGCAAATGGGTGGTTCCGATCAATGGGGTAATATTACTACTGGTACGGAACTGATTCGCCGTATGAACGGCACTGAGGCGTTTGCGCTGACTTGCCCGCTCATTACCAAAGCCGATGGTGGCAAATTTGGCAAGACAGAAAGCGGTAATATCTGGTTGGATCGCCGTTATACGTCACCATATAAGTTCTACCAATTCTGGTTGAATGTGAGCGACGATGACGCAAAGAAATATATCAAAATCTTCACGATGATTTCTAAGGAAGAGATTGAATCGTTGATTGCAGAACACGAACAGGCACCTCATTTGCGATTGTTGCAAAAACGTCTTGCACAGGAAGTCACGACTATGGTTCATAGCAAGGAAGATTACGAAGCAGCTGTTGAGGCATCAAATATTTTGTTTGGAAATGCCACAAGCGACTCGTTGAAAAAACTTGATAAGGAAACGTTCCTTTCAGTGTTTGAAGGCGTGCCTCTTTTCCAGGTTGTCAAATCGGAAATCGAAGCAGGAATGCCTATCTTGAATTTGTTGGCAGAAAAAACAAATATTTTCCCAAGCAAGGGCGAAGCTCGTAAAATGATTCAAGGTGGTGGCGTGAGCGTAAACAAAGCCAAGGTAGATTCTATCGATATGCAAATCACGACCAACGATATTCTCAACGGAGCATACATTTTGCTTCAGCGAGGAAAGAAGAATTATTATATTGTGGAAGTGAAATAATTGTATTTTAGAGATATTTTTATACATTTGTAGAAAAATAATATATGAAAATACATAAAGAAGGTTCTACCATCATAATTTTAGTACTTGGGGTTTTGTGCCTTTTGAATTTGTATTTAAATCAAATTCATGTCAATCCGATAATATTTTGGTCGGTACTTGCCGTTTCGGTTGTGTTCTTCCTTGCCATTGTAAGTTTTTTCAGAATGCCGAATCGTCAGTTGACACAAGACGAGAATGCTTTGATTGCTCCTGCCGATGGCGAAATTGTGGTGATAGAAGACGTGGTTGAAAACGAATATCTTCAATCGGAATGTAAACAGATTTCCATTTTTATGTCGCCACTAAATGTACACGTGAACAGATATCCGATTTCGGGTACCGTTCTTAAGAGCGACCACCACGATGGAGTGAAACTACCAGCATTTAATCCGAAATCTTCGACGAAAAATGAACGCACGTCAATTTTTATGGATACGGAATGTGGAAAAATTCTATGCCGTCAGATTGCCGGAGCTGTTGCCCGTAGAATTGTATGTTATGCCGAAGAAGGTACGCAAGTAACGCAAAATCAAGAACTTGGTTTTATAAAATTTGGTTCTCGTGTGGATTTGTTTATCCCTAAAGACTTGCACATCGAAGTTTCTCTTAATCAAAAAGTGAGAGGCGGACAGACAGTGATTGCGAAAAAATAATGAAAACGCGTGTTTCAATTATAGATTATAGCAACACGATTCCTTTTACGTATGGATTATTACGAAGTAAGCCGTTACAGTCGCTTGCTTCGTTTTCGTTTGGATATCCTGCTCAAGTAGCGCAAATGTTGTGTTCCGACGAAGTTGACTTGTCAATAATTTCAATAGGCGCTATTCCGTCGATTCCCGACTCACAGATTATATCCAATTATTGCATAAGTGCTTCACAGCGAGTTGATTCCGTATTGTTGTGCTCTAATAAACCATTGGATAAAATTTCTACTATAACGCTTGATTATCAGTCTCGTACGACAAATATTTTGGTGCAGATTCTGGCAAAATATGTGTGGAACATTACTCCAACATTTCAAATGAGCGAACCTGGCTATGAATTGAAAGATGATTCGTCAGCGAAAATAATAATAGGGGATAGGGCATTGCTGAATGCTCACAAATTTGCCTTTGTGTACGATTTGGCAAAAGAATGGTACGACGCGTTCCGTTTGCCCTTTGTTTTTGCCGCGTGGGTTGCCAACAAACGTTTGTCGTCGGATTTTGTTGAAGAATTTAACGCAGCTTGCAAATATGGCGTAGAACACATAGATGACGCGATTGCTTCAATGCACAAAACATTTTCATTCGATATCGTTAACTATTTGTATCATAGCGTTGAATTTGAATTGTCGGAACAAAAGCGACAATCAATGGAACTGTATTTTGAAAAGGCACGCGAGATGGAACTTATCCCCATTTCTCAGCAATAAAGTCGAGCAAGTCCATTGTTTCTTGCAAGTCGGTGAGGTTAAGGAGTTTTATGCGTGTTTCACGAAAATTTTCCAACCCTTTGAACGTGCGTGCAAACTGACGGCGCATGTGAATTACTCCGTAGGGTAAGCCCATAAATTCAACGGATTTCAACATTGATTCTTTTATAACCTCCACTTGTTCCCGTATGCCTGGTTCGGGTAGCAGTTCGCCAGTAAGAAGATAGTGTTTCACGTGTTGGAATATCCACGGGGCGCCTATACTTGCACGACCTATCATAATAGCATCGACCCCATAGTTTTCAAAGGCTTCCTTGGCTTTTTGAGGAGAGTCGATATCGCCATTTCCAATTATGGGAATGTGCATTCGTGGATTTCGTTTCACTTCGCCAATTAAAGTCCAGTCGGCTTCGCCCGTGTACATTTGCGCCCGCGTGCGCCCGTGAACGGTAAGGGCTTGAATGCCAACATCTTGTAACTGTTCTGCAACCGATACGATAGGCATATCGTTGCTGTCCCAGCCCAAACGTGTTTTTGCCGTCACCGGAGTGGAAACGGCATTCACCACCGACTTGGCTATGTCAACCATCAGGGGGATGTTACGCAACAAGCCCGAACCGGCACCTTTGCCTGCAATTTTCTTTACGGGGCAACCAAAATTTATATCAATAATGTCGGGTTTAAACTCGGCTTCAACGATTTTTGCGGCTTCAGCCATTGTTTCGGGAACTTTGCCAAAAATCTGTACCACATACGGTCGTTCGTATTCGTAACTTTTGATTTTTCGCATTGTTTGGTTTATGGAACGGACTATTGCGTCGCAGGCTGCAAATTCTGAATAAAGCAAGTCGGCGCCATATTTTTTGCACATATAGCGAAACGACGGTTCGCTCACATCTTCCATAGGTGCGGCGAAAACGGGGAATGGACCAAATTCTATCGTGCCAATCTTCATTTCAATCGTATGCCGTTGTCCTCAATGATGATTTTCCCTTGCTTGTAAAGGCCGCCAATAGCCATCTTGAATGATTTTTTGCTCATTGCAAGTTGTTCTTTGATTTCTTCCGAGGAACTTTTATCGTGCAACGGCAGAAAACCGTTTTGTGCTTCGAGAGCAGAAAGGATCGTTGATTCAATATCGGAAATTTTGTTCCGATATCCCGTTTTTGAAAGACTTATGTCCAATTTCAGGTCTTCACGAATCTTCTTGATATAGGCAATTCTCGTCTCTCCAACGGAAAGATTTGCAAATGTCTCATTATTGTAAATAATGCCCCAATACAAATCGTCCACAATCACTTTTGTTCCCAATTCCGTCTTGGAATGAATCTTTATCAGGACTTCATCGCCTTCGGCGTAGGGAGGGTTGTATCGGTCAAGAAATCTGTCAATCTTAGCGGAAGCGGCTATTCTGTCGGTGTCGTCATCAACGTAAATATACACCCAGTATTTTTTGCCAGCTTGCATGCGCATTTTTTGCTCGCGATAGGGAACAAACAAGTCTTTGGGCAGTCCCCAATCCAGAAATGCGCCGAATTTATTCACTTCCTTTGCCGTCAAATAAGCAAATTGTCCGACTTCGGCAAGCGGCGTCTCTGTTGTGGCAATAATCCTATCCTCGGAATCAAGATAAATGAAGACTTCAATTTCGTCGCCTTCCTTCAAATCTTCGGGAGCATAGCGATTGGGCAACAAAATGCTATCGTATTCGGCACCATCGAGATAGAAGCCGAAATCGACCTTGCGAAGCACTTTGAGCGTATTTTTCTTTCCGAGTTGTAACATAGTAATCGTTTGGTGGCAAAAAAAGGAAATTAATTCAAGAAAACCAAACAGTTAGCCAATTAAAACGATCTTATTTCAATCCTATGAAGGAACACATTCGTCCTGTCGCGCCATCGCGTCGGTACGAGAAAAAAGTGTCGGGATTCGAGAACGTATCCAGTCGGGCGTTGTGGATTTCCCCGACGTTGCAGTCGTGCAAGATTTTTTCCACGCAACCGTTCAAGTCAAGGTACAAACTGTTGTTTCTTTCCTCCAAAAACTCGTGGGGAAAGAAATCATGGAACTCTGTTCCCACTTCATAGTTTTCTTTTTGAATCATTGGTCCAATGTATGCCACAAGATTCTGAGGATTGACAAACTGCGACAAATGAGAAACCATATTCTGAATAATGCCGTCGCGAGTACCACGCCAGCCACAATGCAAACCGGCAATGATGGTGAAATCCTTGTCGTGGAACAACACGGAACCACAGTCGGCAATAGAAATCGTGAGCAGCAGACCTTTTCCCGTCGTGAAAAAACCGTCAGCCTCGTAATCGTTTACAAACGACGCATCGGCACGAATCACGTCGGCAGAATGGATTTGGTGCAAGTTCAGTATCTTGAACTGCGGAGCGACTTGTTGAAACAAACGTGAACGATTTTCCAAAACGTTTTCGTGTTCGTCCTTGGAATGTAAGCCCACGTTCATGCTCGCATACACGCCAGAACTCACGCCACCTTTTCGCGTGGAAAAGCCCGCAATGCAACGAGGATTGTTGAGCCATTCAAAATGAGGAATATCTGTTTCTACGTACTGCATATCCGTTTTTCTGTCTCAAAGATAGAGAAATCCGCAATCGCATATATTTTTTACCATAAAAACTTATACATTTGCAGACAAAGATTTGGTAATGAAACAAATTATTCAAGATACGATTCAGCGGTCAATAGCGGTGAAACAAGCAATTTTTAACGATGAGAACATTATCGCTCAGATTGAACTTGTCGCAAAAAAAATGATTGATGCATATAAAAACGGCAACAAGACGATGTTTGCCGGAAACGGAGGCAGTGCCGCCGATGCACAACATTTGGCTGCCGAATTGGTGAACAGATTTTGTTTCGACCACATCGGGCTTCCTGCGCTTGCCTTGTCAACCGATTCGCCAATCGTAACATCAATTGCCAATGATTACGGCTACGATTTCTTGTTTTCGCGCCAAGTGGCGGCACAAGGAAAGTCGGGCGACATTTTTGTGGGAATATCCACGTCGGGCAATTCCGAAAATATTGTGAAAGCATTGAAACTTTGCAAAGAAAAAGGAATATATACCGTCGGACTCACGGGAGGAAACGGAGGGAAAATGGCTTCACTATGTGATACGTGCATCATAGTTCCGTCGAACGAAACGGCACGAATCCAAGAGGCACACATACTTATAGGACACATACTCTGTGGTATTGTTGAATCGGCTCTGTTTCGGAAAAACTAACGGTGATGGAAAACTTATTTATAGAACAGACATCATATACTCCACAAGTTTATTTCGACGAGGAAGGCAATAAACTTTGCCTGATAGGTCGTTCATTTCCCGAAGATGCCACATCGTTCTACACGCCTGTTTTGTCGTGGTTTGAGACGAACAAGGACAATTTGCAAACAAATTTTTCTGTTGAGCTTTTGCTGGATTATTACAATACCGCCTCTTCAAAATATCTCGTAAAACTATTCCGTTTGACCGAGGAACTGCACGAAAAGAAAGGTCTGAATGTCTCAATCGTATGGAAATATGCGACCAATGACGAAGATATGAAAGAAGCCGGTAGCGAATATCAGCAATTTATTGACGTACCCTTTAATATGGTTGAGGTTGAGAAAAGGAAATAAAATATTTCTCTGCAATCATTTTATTAGAACGCTTGATCAATCTTTCGAAATAGTCTCTTTTATTTTATTTGCAATTTCTTCCATCAGCCATTTTGGCGTTGAGGTTGCTCCACAAATACCAACAGTTTTGTGAGGATTAAAATTGATTTCTTCCAAATCGGAACTATGGGAAACAAAATGAGTATTTTCGTTGATTTTCTTACAAATGTCGTAGAGAACTTTGCCGTTGGAACTTTTCTTGCCACTAACGAAAATGATGGTGTCGAACTTTTGGGCAAATTTTATCAAGTCACTTTCGCGATTTGCCACACGACGACAAATGGTGTCGTGACAGACGAAATCGGTGTTGCCGACAGTCTTTGCCCGTAATGCTATTTCGTCTTGAATTATCTTCAAATCGTGAATATTTTGCGTTGTTTGCGAAAATAGCACTATCGGTCGAGTAAAGTCAACAGAATTCAAGTCTTCTATTTTATGGATAACAATCGCGGAATTATCGGTTTGTCCAAGCAGACCAATAACTTCGGCGTGCCCTGGTTTGCCGAAGATAAGTACTTGTCCGTTTTTCTTCTGTGCCTCCTTATAGGCATTTTTTATCTTTTTTTTCAAGGCAAGC
>JAEEQV010000048.1:0-10965 GCA_016285445.1 Bacteroidales bacterium | reverse complement strand
ATATGATGCCGCCGTTTCTACCGAGAAAGCCGCTCACGCACAATATTCCATGGCTGTGAAAGGTGCTCAGGAAGAAGACAAGGAAATGGCTGCCGCACAAGTGAAACAAGCTGAAGGAGTTGTTGCCGAAGTTAATTCTTATATAAACGAAACGATTTTAACCGCATACGCCGACGGCGAAATCACCGAAATTTATCCTCACATAGGTGAATTGGTTGGCACAGGTGCGCCAATCATGTCGGTTGCAATGATGAACGACATGTGGACGACATTCAACGTCCGTGAAGATTATCTACAACAAATGCAAATCGGTACGGAGTTCGAAGCGTATATCCCAGCATTGGACACGTCGGCAATAATGCGAATTGATTATATGAAGGATTTGGGCGATTACGCCGCATGGAAGTCAACGAAACAAACTGGTCAATATGACTTGAAGACGTTCGAAGTTCGTGCAACGCCGAAAGATGACGTGAAAGGACTTCGTCCGGGAATGACAGTTTTGTATAAGATTAACGAAAAGAAATAATTCTAACGGGTAGGAATTATGCAGAAACTTCGCAAGATATTAGCCGTTGCGAAACGCGAGATTTTTCGACTGACAAGTCGTCCGCTGTATCTTTTCAGCATGATACTTGCCCCATTGTTCTCGTACATTTTCTTCACGACCTTGATGGCCGACGGTCTTCCTAACGACCTGCCAATCGGTGTGGTTGACGAAGACAATACCTCGGTTACGCGGCAGATTATCCGTAACCTCGATGCATTCCAGCAATCAAAAATTGTGGAACAATACAGCAGTTTTGCCGAAGCCCGCAAAGCCATGCAACAAGGTAAAATCTACGCTGTTTACTACATTCCGCAAGGAACGACGCAGTTGGCTCTCGCAAGCAAACAACCAACTATTTCGTTCTACACGTCGGCAACCTTTTTGATTCCCGCTTCGTTGGAATACCGCGACATGAAAATGATGTCGGAATATGCGGCAGGGGCAATTACGCGAAGCACGCTCTATGCTAAAGGTTACACCGAATCGCAGGCAATGGCGATGTTGCAGCCTGTTAAGATGGAAATGCACGCCATAAACAACCCATCGTTGAATTATTCGATTTATCTGTCAAATTGCTTGTTGCCAGCAATTCTGAGTTTGCTGATTATGCAAGTGACCATATTCTCCATTTATTCGGAATTGAAGGAAGAAACCTCGAAAGAATGGCTTGCAATGAACGATAACGATGTGTATGCCGCTATATTTGGAAAACTGTTTCCGAAGTTCATAGTTTGGTTGTTAATGGGATTCGCATATCTTGTGTTGCTCTATGGATATTTTCATTTCCCGCTCCACAGCGGATTATTGCCGATGGTTATCCTAATGGTGACGCTTGTGATTGTAAGTCAAGCATTTGCCGTATTCCTTTGTGGTGCCGTTCCGTCACTTCGTTGGGCGTTGAGTTTGGCAACACTTTGGGGCGTGCTTTCCATTCCAATCAGTGGATTCTCGTTCCCTAAAATGGCATTTCCACCAGCATTGCAAGGAGCTTCGTATCTATTCCCTATGCGTTACTATTTCTTGGTGTATGTTGACCAAGCCCTCAACGGACGACCATTCGGCTACACGTGGATTTACTATGCCCTGCTGTGTGCGTTCCTGTTGCTTCCGATAGTCGTGATGCGACGCTTAAAGAAATTCCTGTTGGAATATCATTATCAAATTTAACTCGATGAAATGGCTCTTTAACATATTGGATGTTTGGCTACACGAACTTGTACGTGTATTGAAGGATGAAGGCGTGCTGGTATTCTTCTTTGTAGTACCGCTTCTGTATCCACCTTTGTATGCGTATCTTTATAATAATGAAGCTGTTAAAGAAGTTCCTGCCGTGGTTGTCGATAACTGTAAGACGACAATGAGCCGTGAGTTTCTACGAAATGTTGACGCAAGCGCCGATATAAAAATCGTAGCTCACTGCGCCGATATGCAAGAAGCGCAAGAACTGATTCGTCAGCACACTGCGTATTGCCTTATTTATGTTCCCGCCGAATTTCAGAAAAACATATTGGAAGGAAAGCAATCCGTTGTGGAACTTTACAGCGACATGAGCGGTTTGTTATATTACAAGGCCGTTCTCAGTTCCTGCACCGAGGTTTCGCTGTCGATGAACCAAGACATTAAGGCACAGCGACTTGTGGGAGCCACCAAAGAACAGGCTGAAACGTTCGCCTATCCAATCAAATATAAATATGTGCCGATGTTCAACACGCAAAGCGGTTTCGCCACATTTTTGATTCCTGCCGTGCTGATTATGATTATTCAGCAGACCTTGGTATTGGGCGTTGGCATGTTGATGGGCGACGAGGAAGAACGGAGACGAAAAGGACTTGTTTTGGAACACATACAAGATAAAAAACCGCTTACGATTCTTCTTGGAAAATCGGGCGTCTATATCACGTTGTATCTTTTTGTGAGCGTGTATTTGGTGTGCATTGTCCCCCGACTTTTCGGTTTGATTCAGATTTGGCAATGGCAAGAACTAATAGCGATGATGTTCCCGTATATTCTTGCGTGCGTATTTTTCAGCATCATCATTTCAACCTTCGCCAAAGACCGTGAATCGTTTATCGTGTTGTTCGTGTTCATGTCGATTCCGATGTTGTTTATGACAGGTATTTCGTGGCCAGGCTCCTCTATTCCAGCCGTTTGGAAAGCATTGTCATACGCATTCCCGTCAACATTGGGAGTGAACGCATATGCTCGTATTTCCGAAATGGGCGCGCTGATGGAAGATGTCCGTCCCGAAATAATCGGTTTATGGATTCAGACGGCTGTTTTCTTCGTGATAGCGTGGATATTGTATCGAAAAGAATACAAAAACAACAATAACGCATAATTTGTTGCTCCCCCCAGAAACAAAGATTCTTCCTATTTTATTGATTTTCAGCACGAATTATTTGGTGCAGAAAATGTTCATACTTCTCACAAAAAAATACTGCTGATACGTGATTTACGTAAATTACTTTTTATTACATTTGCAATGCTTTTGAAAAAGATAGTGTTTTCAAGGCAAACGGTTTTTAATTATAATTGTATGAATGCAAAACAAATTATCGGATTGTTGGTGACATTGGTTATCACAGTCTTTTTATGGGCAGTTCCCACTGATTTTTATGGAATTGAGGCATTGACGGTTGTTCAGCAACGCGTAATCGCAATGTTCGTAATGGCTGCGTTGTTATGGATTTTCGAGCCGATTCCCAACTGGACGACTTCATTACTGGTAATTGTGCTGTCGCTTCTGACGGTTTCAAACAAAGGTATCGGATTCTTATGTACCCCTGAAGCTGGCGAATTGGTAACATACACTAAAATAATGTCAGCATTTGCCGATCCTGTTGTAATGCTTTTCTTAGGTGGATTCGTACTTGCCATTATGGCTTCGAAATATGGATTGGACGTAACGTTGGCGAGAATATTGCTAAAACCGTTCGGTAAAAATCCTCGTATGGTATTGCTCGGTTTCTTGATTGTGATTGCAATTTTCTCAATGTTTATGAGTAACACGGCTACCGCTGCCATGATGTTGGCTTTCTTGGCTCCCGTGCTTGCAGTGCTTCCAAGCGACGATAAAGGAAAAATCGGACTTTCGTTGGCAATTCCTGTAGCTGCAAACCTTGGCGGTATCGGAACACCTATCGGAACGCCTCCAAACGCCACAGCTGTGAAATTCTTGGCTGAAGCTGGTTGCGAAGTGACTTTTGGCGAATGGGCAATAAGAATGATTCCATTTGTGATTATAATGATTTTGATTGCGTGGGTGCTTCTGCAATTGTTGTTCCCATTCAAATCGAAAGAGGTTGTGCTCGATATTAAGGACAGCGGCCGCAAGACAGATTGGAAGACTTACGTGGTATGGATTACATTTATCGGCACAATTTTGTTGTGGGCAACCGAAAAACTTACAGGAATCAATTCCAATGTGGTTGCACTTATTCCACTTGCGGTGCTTACCTGCTGTGGCATTTTTACAAAAGACGACATAAAAGAAATCAACTGGACGGTTCTTTGGTTGGTTGCTGGCGGTTTCGCCTTGGGTACCGACTTGCAGGGAACTGGTCTTGCTAAAGTGCTGATTGAAGCCATTCCGTTTGGAACTATGGGAGTTGTGGCAGTGTTCGTCATCGCTGGTATTGTTTGTTATTTCTTGTCGAACTTCATCAGCAACTCGGCAACGGCGGCTTTGTTGATTCCAATATTGATTGTAGTTGCACAGGCAATGGGCGACCCTTCTGCCGCAAGCCACGATTCGTTTGTGGCTCTTGGCGGAACATACGCCATGATTTCATTCATTGCAGTGTGTGCGTCTATCGCAATGTTGTTCCCTATTTCCACACCGCCAAATGCTATCGCGTCATCTACAGGTTTGGTGGAAACAAAGGATATGGCGAAAATAGGTCTTATACTTGGAGCGATAGCGTTCGTTCTCGGTTATTTCTGGCTGACAACGATTTTCCCATTCGAAAATGTGCAACAGGTGGCTGAAACAGTAACAGCAACATTATAAATGAATTACTAACAAAAAGAGGGCGAAAGTCCTCTTTTTTATTTCTCTCTATATGAAAGGAAAATATTTACTTGCTTCGATTCTTGGTATTTTAGTTGGAAATTGTGCATTGGCACAGGATACTTTATACGGAAAAGTAACAGATTTCAATGGTCAACCTGTAATAGGTGCAGCTGTTCGTGTTTTAGATTCCGAAATGGAAACATACACAGAGATGGATGGCTCTTGGAAAATAGTAACAAATGGCGTATCGGATATAAACAATCGGAATTTACAAATTGAAAATCTAGGAGAAACTAACATTATAAAAATTGGAAAACAAAGAGAGTTCAATATTCGTCTAAAAGAACCCAAAAACTATGTGACGCGTGTTGTTACAGATAAAGTCAAAGATGAGACATCCTCATGCCCACCTACAGTACCAGCACCAGTAGCACAATTGAAATGGTACGGTTTTGTCCGTAATTATTTTACGTTCGACACTCGCGAAAGCAAGGCGGGAACCGACGAATTGTATTACTACGTTCCGCTTGATGAATCCGTGCAAGCCGACGGAACCGACATCAACGCACATCCTACAATGAAATGGAGTGCCATTACGTCGCGTCTTGGGTTAGACGTAAACGAATATAAAATTGGAAAAGTAAACGTAGGTGCAAAAATCGAAGCTGATTTTTATTCGGGTTTAACAGGTGTTACAGGAACAGCACAATTCCGTCTGCGTCAAGCATATACTACATTAAATTGGCAATCAGAGAATAAAAATAAATATTCATTGAAAGTTGGTCAGGCGTGGCACCCTATGGCTGCCGACATGGTTCACAGCACCAACCTTGAAATAGGCGTGCCGTTCGCTCCGTTCAGCAGAACGCCGCAAATCACGTTTGACTATGCTCCGGGAAAAGTTTCGCTGACGGCTTCTGCTATCTGGCAAATGCAGTACACGTCGGGCGGTCCCGAAGGTGCATCGGCTAATTACATAAAATACAGCAACATACCTGAATTCTACTTTGGTGTGAACTTCAAAGGCGACAATGGTCTGCTTGCCCGTGTCGGTGTGGATTTGTTGAGTATAAAACCCCGCTACAAGGGAGAGGCATCAATGTTGCAAAATGGTGATACGGTGAAATATACCGCTTTGGTTGACGACAGAATCACGACAGTTTCGCCGTTTGTGTATCTGCAATACAAAGGCGACAAGTTCCAGTTGCGTGCAAAGAGCATTCTTGCTCAGGCGGGCGAACACATGAACTTGAACGGCGGCTACGGTGTTACGGCAAAGTATAATGGTGTTGACGAAGACGGCCATTGGGAATACACGCCAGTTCGCTATTCCTCGTCATGGATTAGTATGATGTATGGTAAAAAATGGCAAGGAATCTTGTTTGCCGGCTATGCCCAAAATCTCGGTACTGCCGATGCTTTGTTGGTTGACTACACCGATACCGAAGGAAACGAATATGCGAACATAGCAAACAATTATTTGTCGAAAAACACCTATGCCAACATCAATTCTATGTGGCGATTGTCACCGGGCGTTGTTCGCAATTGGGGAAAACTTGCTTTGTCGTTGGAATGGCACATCACTTCGGTACAATATGGCGAATTTGTAAAACAAGGCGGTGCGTCGTATGTAAGTGCAAAGAACGGTATGGCAGAGAACAATCTCCACTGGATTACCAACCATCGTTTGCAAATGATGCTGAAATATAGTTTCTAATTTATTGGGAGATAAATTTTCTTTTTAGCCCAATAAATTCCCAAAATCCGCCGTTTTTTATTTACTTTTGCCTAAAATTTTGAAATAAAACAATACAACGACCTATGAGTCTCTTTAACAGTATAATACGGACTATATTCGGAGGTACGAAATCCGAAAAAGATATAAAAGAAATTCTTCCGTTGGTTACTAAAATCAACGAAATAGAAGAGAAATTGAACGCAGGTACGACTGACGAACTTCGTGCCGCAACGAAGAAATTGCAACAAAAGATTGCCGATGCAATCAAGCCGCAAGAAGATAAAATTGCAGAACTGAAGGCGAAACTTGAAGAAGAAGACATTACGTCAGTTGACGAACGTGAAGCAATGTATGACACGATTGATGCACTGAAAAAGGAAATTGACGAAATCATCAAAAAAACACTCGATGAAATTCTTCCCGAAGCATTCGCTATCGTAAAAAACACGGCTCGTCGTTTTGCCACTAATGAGAAAGTGGAAGCAACTGCAACACAATACGATAGAGATTTGTCAACCATCTGCCCTCATATTACAATTGAAGGCGACAAGGCAATATGGAGCAATACGTGGATTGCCGGCGGAAACCCCACAACGTGGGATATGATACATTATGATGTGCAACTTATCGGAGGTACGATTCTTCATCAAGGAAAAATTGCCGAAATGGCTACCGGTGAAGGTAAGACCTTGGTGGCAACACTTCCCGTATTCTTGAATGCCCTTGCTGGTCGTGGCGTTCACGTGGTTACCGTCAACGATTACTTGGCAAAACGTGACTCGGAATGGATGGGCCCTATCTATCAATTCCACGGATTGAAAGTTGACTGCATCGACAAACACGAGCCGAACTCCGAAGCTCGTCGTCGCGCTTATCAAGCCGATATTACTTATGGAACTAACAACGAGTTCGGTTTCGACTACTTGCGTGACAATATGGCCATTCGTCCCGACGAGTTGGTGCAACGCGAACATAACTACGCCATTGTCGACGAGGTCGATTCCGTGTTGATTGACGATGCCCGTACGCCATTGATTATTTCTGGTCCGGTGGCAAAGAAAACCAACGGCGACGAACTCTTTGTGGAATATCGTCCAGCAGTGGAACGTCTGTACAACGCACAAAAAGCGAAATTTACCGAAACATTCTCGAAAGCAAAGACGCTTATCAATTCTCCTAAAAAAGAAGAAGCCGAAGAAGGAGCAAAATTATTGCTTCGTGTGTACAAAGCATTGCCAAAGACCAATTCTCTCATCAAGTTCTTGAGCGAGCAAGGTATGAAAACGTTGCTGAACAAGACTGAGAACATCTATATGGCTGAAAATAACAAATATATGCCTATCATCACCGATGAGCTGTATTTCGTTATTGATGAGAAAAACAACATCATTGAACTTACTGAAAAAGGTATCGACTTCCTTTCTGCCGACCGCGAAGACAAGAATTTCTTCGTTTTGCCCGACATTGGCGACAAAATTGCAGAAATTGAAAAATCTGGAAAATCGCCAGAAGAAAAAGCTGCCGCAAAAGATGAGTTGATTCAAGATTATGCAATAAAATCTGAACGTGTCCACACGATTAATCAGTTGCTGAAAGCATACGCATTGTTCTCTATCGACCAAGAATACGTGGTTATCGACAATCAAGTGAAGATTGTTGACGAACAAACTGGTCGTATCATGGAAGGACGTCGTTATTCCGACGGACTACACCAAGCTATTGAGGCAAAGGAACGTGTGAAAGTCGAGGCAGCTACGCAAACGCACGCAACCATCACGTTGCAGAACTATTTCCGTATGTACAAGAAACTTGCAGGTATGACTGGTACCGCCGTTACGGAAGCAAAAGAGTTCTGGGACATTTACAAAATGGAGGTTGTGGTTGCACCAACCAACAAACCTATTGCTCGTCTGGATTACGACGATTTAATCTACAAGACTCGTCGCGAAAAATACAATGCCGTTATTGACCATATCGAGGAACTTATCAAGGTTGGTCGTCCTGTTTTGGTTGGTACGACTTCGGTTGAGATTTCGGAATTGCTTTCTCGTATGCTTGACCGTAGAAAATTGCCTCATACGGTGTTGAATGCGAAATTACACCAGAAAGAAGCTGAGATTGTAGCAATGGCAGGTCAACCTGGGCATATAACCATTGCGACGAATATGGCTGGTCGTGGTACCGATATCAAGCTTTCACCAGAAGTCAAGGAAGCTGGCGGTCTTGCTATCATTGGTACTGAGCGTCACGACTCTCGTCGTGTTGATCGTCAGTTGCGTGGTCGTGCCGGTCGTCAGGGAGACCCGGGAAGTTCTCAGTTCTTTGTTTCCTTGGAAGACGATTTGATGCGTAAGTTCGGTTCGGAACGAATCGCCGGAATCATGGATAGAATGGGCTTGGAAGAAGGTGAGGTGATTCAACATTCAATGATTTCAAAATCAATTGAACGTGCCCAGAAAAAGGTTGAAGAAAATTTCTTCGGTATTCGTAAACGTTTGTTGGAATACGATGACGTGATGAACTCACAACGTGAGGTGGTTTACACAAAACGTCGCCACGCCCTATTTGGTGACCGTATTGGCATTGACTTCGCAAATATGATGTACGACGTTTGTCTGAGCATTGTTTCAAATGCCCACGGCGTAATCGATTTCGAAGAATTTAAGATGGAATTGCTACGAATCCTTTCTTTGGAATGTCCAATCAACGAACAAGAGTACTTGCGTTTAGGTCAGGAAGAGATTGTAGAAAAAATCTACAACGCATTGCTTGAAATTTACAACAATCGTGTGCAAACCATTGCAAAACAAGCAAATCCTGTCGTTCAGAAAGTTTTCACGGAACAAAGTGCAACATACAAAAACATTGTCGTTCCTATTTCCGACGGCCGTCGTATCTTTAGTGTTGTGACAAACCTTGAGAAAGCGGCAAAAACCGAAGGACGTGAACTTGTCCGTTCATTCTTGAAGACAATCATTTTGGTCAGCATTGACGAGGCGTGGAAAGAACATTTGCGTGAACTCGACGATTTGAAACAATCGGTACAAAATGCTTCATACGAGCACAAAGATCCTCTGTTGATTTATAAGTTCGAGTCATTTGACTTGTTCCAGGCAATGCTTGAAAAAGTCAACAAGGAAGTTGTTTCTTGCGTATTGAAGGCACACATTCCTGTTCAAGCCGAAGCACAAGAGGCACAAGAACGTCGTCGTTCTTCGATGAGCAACATGCAAACACGCAAAGACGACATCTCACAAGGACAAACAAACAATATGCAGGATACTCGTGAAAAACAAAAACAAATGCCGGTTCATAACGAGATCAAGATTGGAAGAAACGATCCTTGTCCGTGCGGAAGCGGTAAAAAATACAAAAATTGCTGCGGAATGGAATGATATTGCCAGCCGGGCAGGAAATATAAGATCAGTTTATTCAGATACCCGCTATCAGGGACGTAACGTCAGTAACGACCCGGGCGGGTTCTGTTATTGTCAGCTGAGACATTGAAAGCAGCGCCATCGCCGTTTCGAGCGCAGAACGTATATCATGTTCGGTAAGACGTGTGCCTTTTAAAGCCGTTGACAACGTCTCTCCGAGCTGTGCGTCCATAGCGTCGGTATTGACAGCGGCGCTCTTTATCGAACCGTTTTCCACGAACAGTTCGGCTGAGACGGTGCCCCATTCGAAGCGTTTTTCCGTAAATACGTTGAATGGCATTGATTCGCCGTATCTCCATTCCCATGATGCGAACTTCTGATAACGTGAATAAAAAGTTTCGCTTCCCTCGATCGCAGGATCCGTATAGTAAAGTTCTATCTGTTCACCGTCCGAATCGATCGAAGTACGTACAGGTGATACTTTAACCGGATCAGCGGCGTCAATATTATTGTCTTTGCAGTATTCGCGAAATGAATCGATCAGCATGTCAGACAGGGAAGAAATCGTTAGCGTGGGTGACAACTCTTTTAAGTTTACAACCCTGGATCGTACTGATCTGACGCCTTTCGCCTCTAATTTTGCCTGTGAAACGTTCAGCTATCGTCCCATTTTATCATGATCGGCATCTACGAGCAGCGTTCCGTGGATCAGACCCGCGGATCTAGAAAAACGAAATGCATTTCCCGAAAATTTTCTTCCGTCGCCTGTAACGATATCATTTCGCCCGTTCACAGCCGCGTCAATCCCGAAACTTCTGACGCATCCGGCTATCAACTCTCTCCAGTTGATTTTTTCGTAATCATCGATCGGAGCTATAAACGTGAAGCATAGATTCCCGACGTCGTGAAATACGGCGCCTCCTCCGGACGTCCTTCGGACAAGTGTTCCGCCTTCTTTTTCAAGCAGTTCAGTCCTGACTTCTCTCCATGCGTTCTGCGATTTGCCGATGACAACGGTATTCTGGTTCTGCCACAGGTACATTATAGTGATTTTATGTTTATCAGTACGCTCGAAAAGAAGATCCTCAAGAGCAAGGTTAAAACGCGGATCGGTGCTAGAAGATATGTACATTTCTGCATGCCTGTTTTCCATAAATAAAACATCCTTATAATGATCTGGCATTGGCTGCGCATATGCACGTTCGGCAACACCTTTTCTTAATTTTATACGCGTCGATCGTCAATGTGAAAAGCAGCCCTGTCTCGGAATTTACAACACGCCCTATTT
>JAEEQV010000450.1:0-2023 GCA_016285445.1 Bacteroidales bacterium | reverse complement strand
TGTAAAATTCTCTGTTTCATAAAAAACGTTCCATGCAAAGAACACGAAAAAAGTTGAATTTGTAATAGTTTTAAGAGAAAATTCTATGCAAATTCAAGCAGCTTCTTTGCCAGAAATCAGTTAAATTTTTCGAGCAAAAATGTAAAGATGATTAAATTATTGAATATTAATTCTTTATAAATAAAATTGCCACGAATTTGACGATTGACCATATTTTTTGTGCAGATCTCTCACTTCGCTATGCTTCGTTCGAGATGACGGTCTCATTCCGTAACCGAGCAACGTGAGGCAAGGAATCTCTTCAATCTTATTAATTTTTATAAATAAACAACGGCGGAACTGCACCAGCCCCGCCGTTGGAAAAAGGTTTTAGAAAAATTGTTTATTCCACAATAAAACGACCTGTAAATCCTTGAACTTCGTAGAAATACATTCCTCGTTTGTAGTTTGCCACATTGAGACGAAGATTATCTTGCATAGCGTTTACGATTCTGCGTTCCACCACGCGACCGCTTGCATCGGTTATGACCATTTCTGCATCTTCCACACCCGAAACATTGTACGAAAGATTTACAAACGTTTTTGCTGGATTTGGAAACGCCGAAAGCGTTGAATTTGAAATTGTTGCAGATTTCAACTGATTCGGATTAACCGTTGTGGGAACGGAATAGATTTCTATTGCTGAATTCTCTGTATAATCTTTTTCAACAATTATATATGATTGATTATTAATTAAATATAGTAGATTAGGCCATTCTAACCAAAATGCACTTCCAAAATCTTTTAAAATATTTCCTTTAGAATCAAAGAGAATAAGTTTGCTTGATTCATTAGAACCATTATAATCCTTTAATTTATACCTAACCATAAATTCATATTCATCATCATTATTGAATATATGTTGTGTAATCTCAACATCATCAATTTCATAACCACTTATGGACGAAAATTGGAAATTCTTTGTAGTAACACTTGAAAAATCACTTGAAAAAGTATTCATACTTAAAGTATTATTTTTAGCATCAACTTTAATTTGAACAAATCCTTCAACATCTGAAAAATTCCTGATTTCATAGTTGTCGTCATATTCAACGTATATTTTTCCTACAAAATACAAATTATTCCTCCAATCTCTTTCCGTAAAACTATGTACCAATTCAATCTGAGCAAACACAGCACATGACGAAATAAGTAACATAATCGTCGCTAAAAATTTTGAAACTGTTTTCATTTTAGTATCCCTGATTCGTGTCGGGCGCAACCTCTAATTAATAATATAAAATGTTAAAATAAAAAAAGCGGACTCATTCATCCGCTCTTGAGGTCTACCACAACCCTACCAAAAAGATAAAAAAGTCCGCTAAAAGCAGAACTTCCTATCCTATTTTGGTAATCTTAAAAGTGGTAGTTTCAAGAGTCAGAATAGCAAATTGCCAATATTTTATTTGTATTTCTCTTTTTTTTACGTCATAGGCATATTATTTTACATCGATTCAACCATTAAATCTTTTCGCCCAATAAGGCTAAAAATTGTTATTCTATTGTCTTCGTTCAATATTCTGAGTGTACGAAGAATTTCGTTCAACGTGGAACCGCTCGTGGCAATATCGTCAATTATCAGGATATTTTGCTGTTTTATGGCCGCACACAATTCTTTATCTGCTTCGGTCTTAAACTGCAAAAAATGCTGAATATATGGCCTAAAACGGCTTTTTTTAACGTCTTTCGCGATTGTGAAATAATCTTTTTTGTGAATCAAATCCATCATTGTGTCAATGGATTTTTTCACTTCTAATTTCTGTGGTTCAGTGTAACGCGGACGACCATTTTCCAACGTATCATTAAGATATTGTTTTTCGTACGCGTCAATGTCGAACGTAATATTTTCGGGCATTGATTTTACCAATTCCAAATATTGCAGAGTAGGTTGTGAAAAACGATAAATATACCGCAACATATATTGATTCAGCACGCTTGACGATTCAGGCATAATAACCAAATCGTAGTCGTACAGGTTTATTTT
>JAEEQV010000047.1:0-11028 GCA_016285445.1 Bacteroidales bacterium | reverse complement strand
AACCTTTGCATGAAAGACAGCACGTGGAGGTTTTGGAGCGAGAACGGAACACTTATTAAGCAGGCATCGTATAAAAATGATGTTTTGGACGGCGAATATTTTGAATACTTTTCCGATGGATCCCTTAAAGAAAAGAAGATGTACAAGAACGGCAAGCTCGAGGGATGGGAATATGTGTATTATGCAAAAGATACGTTGAAGTCTGTAAAATACTATTATAACGGTTATTGGAATTACGGAGAAAGAAAAGAATATTATAGAAAAGGAACCCTCGAATATGTTTCGTACGAGAATGTAAAATTAACAGCAAAATATGCTGATAATGGGGTTTGTACTGAATTACGAAGCGATGTGTTTTCCATAAACTGGAGGAAGGATGGAACTCTATTTAATATTTGTTATGGCGATAACGATACTTCGGCATATATTTATTTTGAAAACGGAGAAATAAAACGAAATGAATATAGAGTAAACAAAAAACCTGTTGTAGAAGTGCCATATACCTGGATGTACCCCAAGAACGGCAAAATCGAGATAAGACAGGTGGGCGATTCCATTAACGGGAAACGCGAGGGAAAATGGACTCTGTATTACCCGTCGGGCGACGTATGGATAGAAATGAACTTTCGAAACGATTTGTTGGATGGCGACTATATAGTTCGGAGTATCGATGGTATAATAGTAAAGAAGGTTCAACTTAAAAACGGTCTGGTGAACGGCACATACGAGGAATGGTCAACCTCGGGGAAAAAACTTATTGAACAACATTGTATCGAAGGGAAGAAGGACGGTGTTATGAAAGAATGGAAGGAATTGGACGGCACATACTATCTGGCAAAAGTGTCGAACTATACCAACAATGAGTACAATGGCGATTTGTACCAGTTTTCCGTGAATGGCGACACTCTGTATCATACACACTACAACAATGGAATAGTGGAGGGTCTGATTAAGGGCTACGATAAAACAGAGCACTACCATTCTTCAACGTGTACGTATCGGGCAGGGAAAAAACACGGCGAAGCGATTATTTACGCCAAGGATGGATCCATTCTGTGGAAAGGGAACTACTACAACGACAAGCGGCATGGCGTATGGATACAATATATTAAGGCGGGACAGGAGGTTGAGAGGGTACAGTATGAACACGGTGATGAAATACTCGCTCCTATAGAACTTGAATGTCAGTGTACCACGAACTATAAAAGCAAGTCGGGATCTCATTATTTCCCAGCGATAAAGAATCTTGCCGATTATAAAACTTTTAGTAAGGCAACAAGTAAATATATTCATTTTGAAGAAGATATATACAACAAGTTACGTTATAACAAATTTTCTACAGATGGAGGTATGGGTTCACGATGGGTTGCAATGGATGTCGTTGCCTTCGATACCCTCTGGTTTGAAACTCCGGCAACTCATGGTCTTAGATTTGTTGTCAATCCATGTCTGAATCGTAATCAGTATAGTTCAACTGCCATAAGTCTTATGGTTATGGGTAACAAAATGTCATATTATTATGAGTTTGATGAGGATTCATTTGACTATCAGGCAACATCGTTTTTTACGGCGGCAATTTCAATGTTCAAGACTTTTGAGCCATTGGAATTCGTTATGTTGTTCTCACGTTTTATTTCAAAAATTCAGGGCATTTCAGAAGAAAAAGGGTATAACCATTTGAAAAAACTATTACAATCCAACGGTATTACTGTTTTGCCAGAATACATCCACCAGCTCGATTCACTCTCCGAAGAGCAGTACGATGCTTTTGAGAAGAATAAAGACAAGATGGTTTCCATTATGGCAAAGAAATATTTCAATTATGGTAAAATCAAGTTGGAATCGGTAAACAAAGATTTTGAAAGAAGATTCAATATATTTTTCCTCTACAACTTTGCATTTGAAGAGTTTGTAAGCTATATGTTTATGAGTTATGATGCTTCTATCGACATTAGCCAAATTGCCATAGATTTTCCGAAAGATATTCTCGCACAATGGGACAGCAAGAATAAAAAACTGGCGACGTACAATGGTACGTCATTAGGAGCAAGGTTGTTGCTAAGCGTTAATCCGATTAGTATAAGTAGTGATGAAGGTTTTTATTTAGAGAACCAAAGAGATTTCTGCTTTACAACTGCTGCAATCGGAGGTAAGCAATGCATACTGAAGGCAGAAAAGGCAGAGGTCTATCACAGAACGCAGCTCTACGAGGCTTTCGAAATACATCCGGATTTTCTTGCGGATTTTATTCTGAAAAATGGCTACACTACCTTTGCCGGAGTGCATATCCCCAATGGGCATGGTACCATAATGATAGATGAAAAAGAATGTGACATAACCTATACGGATGTTTTCGTAACAGGCACATACATATTAGGACAAATCACCATACAGGACGAAAATATTGTCACAAAGAAACTTTCAAAGCAACTCAAGAAATACTTTACCAAGTATAGCATAGAAACATTACACGGAAAAACTACAGTGTTTTTTCTCTATAAGAAATCTTGACCGCGACGAATGTCGAATCACAAAAGAAGATGTGAATTTTCTTGCCATTTTTTGTTTGGTTTCCGTACATTTGCTAAAAACAAAGAAAATGTACGAGTTGAATTTCCCATCGTTTGATGTCCGTGTACAAAAAGGGAAGGAGTTTGTCACCATTTACGATGTGATTCGTAAAAAATGGGTGAAACTAACTCCTGAGGAATGGGTTCGGCAACATGCCGTACATTTTTTGCTGGAAAAAAAACAATTTCCTGCATCGTTGATGGGCGTTGAGGTTGGTATGGAAATCCAGACTATGAAAAGACGCGCCGACATTGTTTGTTACGATTCTCAAGGTAATGTGGTCTTGGTGGTGGAATGCAAGGCACCCGAGGTGAAAATCACGCAGGCGGTGTTTGACCAAATCGCACAATATAATATCTTGCTGAAATCGCAGTATTTATTGGTAACAAATGGTCTGGAACATTATATTTGTAAAATAGATTCTGAACACAAGACGTATGCGTTCTTAGAAGATATTCCTGATTATAAATCGTTGAAACAGTGATAGATACGGAATTTATACAAAAAATACAATCAACAATTGAAACGAATCATTTATTTACAAAAGATGATACGATTTTGGTTGGCGTGAGTGGCGGTATTGATTCAATGACGTTAATCCAAAGTTTGTATGAATTGGGTTATTCCGTTGCTATTGCGCACTGTAATTTCAACTTGCGGGGTGACGAATCCGATGGCGACCAAGATTTTGTGGTTGCCTATGCTAATGCGAAAAAAATTCCGATTCATGTTTGTTCGTTTGATACGAAGAAAACGGCTTCGGAAAGGAAGATTTCAATTGAAATGGCGGCTCGCGACTTGCGATACGAATGGTTTGAAACCGTGTGTCGCCTAAATGGATACACTAAAGTTGCAATAGCTCATAACCAAAACGACAGCGTGGAAACATTTTTCATAAATCTTCTCCGCTCTGCAGGGCTGAAGGGTTTGACAGGGATTCCTATGACTCACGGAAATGTGGTTCGACCGATGCTTAACGTTTCGCGTGTCGAAATTGAAACTTTTGCCAAACTTCGACAGTTGCGCTATCGTGTTGATTCCACGAATTTGAGCAACAATTATGTGCGAAACAAGATTCGTAATCTCATTTTGCCCGAAATTCAAAAAATTGCTCCGAATTGTATGGACGCAATCTCAACAAGCATGTCGCATTTGCAGCAAGCTCACGCTGTGTATTCACAAGCGATGGAAGGGAAAAAATCATTGTGCTGCACCTCGAATACCCGTGGATTTGCGGTCGATGAATTGAAACTGCTTCAACAAGATAATTCCCCAACGTTGTTGTATGAAATTTTATATCCGTGCGGTTTTAATACAGATGTGATATCTCAAATTTATCAATCTATTGGAAATCAGTCGGGAAAGAAGTTCGAATCGGAATGTTTCGTCGTTGTTCACGATAGAAACACATTGTTTGTCGAGGCAAAACAGGCGGAGGAAACCCCTCAAAATCTGTTGATTTCGGAACAAGCCCATACCTATAGATTTGGCGATTGCGAGTTGCAGTTTGAACGTGTTTCTATAAAAGATTTTAATCTTGAAAAAAGGAGCGATGTGGCATCACTGGATGCGGCAAAACTTCGATTTCCCCTTACATTGCGTGTGTGGCAGAATGGCGACAGTTTTGTGCCATTTGGAATGAAAGGTCGAAAAAAGTTGAGCGATTTTTTGATTGATGTGAAAGTCCCGCTTTTACAGAAACAAAAGGTTCTTGTGCTGGAATCTGCCGGCGAAATAGTGTGGGTTGTAGGGTATAGGATTAGTCATGAATTTGCCGTAACGGAACAGACAAACGAAGTGGTTGTTTTTAGGAAAAAGTGAGTGAGAATGGAAGAAAATCTCGACATAGAAGAGCAGGAGTTATTTGAGCATTATCGTTATGTTGCCGACAAGGGACAGTCGTTGTTGCGCGTTGATAAGTTCTTGAACGATAGGATAGAAGGCATTTCTCGGACAAAAATTCAGGAAGCTGCCGATGGAGGATTTTTGTTTGCAAACGGCAACCCGATTAAGGCAAATTACAAGGTAAAACCCAACGATGTCATTACCGTTGAATTTGAAGCCCCCAAACAACAATTACAAATAATTCCCGAGGATATACCCCTTGATATTGTGTATGAGGATGACCAGCTGATGGTGATTAACAAAAAGCCAGGAATGGTCGTTCATCCAGGTTGTGGAAATTATACGGGGACGATGGTGAATGCGATTGCGTGGCATTTGCGGGGAAATATCCAGTTTGAGGCAAACGACCCACGGCCGGGATTAGTTCACCGAATTGACAAGGACACCTCTGGTTTGCTTGTGGTGGCAAAAAACGAGCAGGCAAAATGTTTTCTTGCAGATCAATTTTTTCATAAAACGACACAGCGAACCTATGTCGCCGTAGCGTGGGGTGTGCCGAAAGAGCCAGAAGGGACCATTTCTGGCTATATTGGCAGAAGTCTGAAAGATAGGAAAGTAATGGCGTTATTTCCCGACGACACGCACGGAAAATGGTCGGTTACGCATTACAAAGTTTTGGAGGATTTAGGATACGTGTCGGTTGTGCAATGCAATCTGGAAACGGGGCGTACGCATCAGATACGATGTCATTTCAAGTCTATCGGACTGCCGTTGTTTAATGACGAAACGTATGGCGGAAACCAGATAATTCGTGGCACGACGTTCACTAAGTACAAGCAGTTCGTGGAAAATTGCTTCGCCGTGTGTCCGCGTCAGGCGTTGCACGCAAAGACGTTGGGCTTTGTTCATCCTACAACGGGAGAATTTATGCAGTTCGATTCCGAGTTGCCAAGTGATATGACAGATTTGATAGAAAAATGGAGAAACTATGGCAATGCGAAAGGGGAATAATATCCTTTGGGGTACGGCTTTTAAAGTTCGTTCAGTGAAAAAACAGAGCTTCAACATTGTTTTTTTTCATTTTTTTTCAATCTGATACAAATCTTTTTGGTAACTTTGGACGTTTTTAGTACTAAATATAAATCGTTATATAATGAAAAGAACATTTGTGATTATTGGGCTTTTGCTTTCGTCGGCAATGTTCGTTTTTGCACAAGAGGATACGATCAACACTCTTGTGGTGGAAGCGAATCAGGAGGCGGAATTGGCCTATAATAAGGGTATTACCCTTATGGGACAAAAGAATTATCAAGAGGCTGTCGCTCAATTTGAGGAAGCTCTCAAGTACAATGCATCATTCCGTCAGGCATACGTGAATTTAGGTGGTGCGAAGTCGGCAATGCAAGATTACGACGGTGCAATTGCTGCATTCGATAAAGCTTTGGATTTGGACTCTACACAAGGGCAGGTGTGGTTTTCAAGAGGTATGGCAAACTATAATAAAAATTCGTTTAGTGCGTCATATCAAGATTTTTTGATTGCTAACCAATATGGTTACAAAACAGCAGAATCCTATTATTACACAGGTGTAGATTTGTTTTTCCTGAAAGAATATGAGAAGGCAATCACGGCATACACCGAGGCGATAAAAGTAGATGGTTCGTATGCATTTGCTTACAATGACCGAGGAAGTTGCTACCGTATGTTGGAAAAATATGACGAAGCAATCAAGGATTACGAACAAGCTATTACGTATGACCCTCAGTTAGCAAACACCTACGATAATCTTGGCTCTGTGCTGACAAAGAAAGGCGATTTGCAGGCTGCCATTAAGAATTTTAATTTGGCAATTGCAAAGAAACCTGATTTCTATGCGGCATATAACAATCGCGGTGAGGCATATTTTCAACAAGGAGATGTAAAAGCAGCTTACAACGATTTCAAAAAAGCTGTAGAGCTGAATAAACAATATGCGTTGGCATACAATAATATGGGTGTTGTCTTGGCTAATCAGAAACGGTATGAGGATGCTTTGAAAATGTTTGACAATGCGATTAAAATAAATCCTCAATTTGGTATGGCATATTATCATCGTGCGGCAGCACAAGAAATGCTTCGCCAATTTGAAGAATCTTGTATGTCTCTTGTAAAAGCTCGGGAGTATGGTGTAAATGTTCCTGCTTCATTCACGGCTGGTTGTAATTAATTGATTGTTTAAATTAGAATTTTTCAATGATGAAACAGATGATGAAATATATTGTAAGCGTAATAACCCTAACGATGGTTGTGAGCTTAACATTCGGACAATCAAAAAATGTTGAATTCTCTGCCAAAAATTTCGATGACAGAAAAGGATTGAAAGAGGCACTGAGAAATATTGATGAAGGTGACGCCTATTATGAGATTGGTGATGTGAAAACGGCCTTGTCAAACTATTTAAAGGCACAAAAATTCAATTCACAGAATGCTGATTTGAATTATAAAATAGGAACGTGTTATTTGATTGACGACAATCCAACAGATGCAATTCCTTATTATTTACATGCATTGGAATTGGATCCTATCGGTGCTGGTAATGCGTACTCGGCTTTGGGCGTATGTTATCAAGCAACATATCAGTTTGATGACGCCATCAATGCCTATCAAATGGCAAGAGCCCGTTTGACTCCTGAGGAAGCACGAACTAAAGGTAATGACTTGGCAAAAGCCATTGATGAATGTAATAATGGTAAAGAATTTTTAGCAGACTCTGTCCGTGCATTTATAGACAACATGGGTCCGGCTATCAATTCGAAATATCGCGATTATGCGCCAATTATCTCGGCAGACCAGTCAATGATGGTTTTTACTTCTACTCGTGAAAATCCATATACGAATAGAGTTCAGGAAGACGGCGAATACGATGAAAACCTTTGGGTTTCATATAGAAAGGGAACAAAATGGTCAAAAGCCGTTGAAATTGGTGAACCGTTGAACACAAAAGAAAACGACGCAACTATCGGTTTGTCGCCTGATGGTTCAAAAATCTTTATTTATTATGGTAAAAAAGGTGGAGATATTAAGATTTCCGAAAAGAAAGGTGATAAATGGAGTGTGCCTTCAATGTTCTCTGCCATCAATTCTCCAAAACACGAATGTGCGGCAAGTTTCTCATACGATGGGAAAACCGTGTATTTCTGTAGTGATAACGATGAACGTGTGACAAACTACGGACAGCACGATATTTTTATGTGCAAGATGGATTCTAAAGGAAAGTGGGGTAAACCTGTAAACTTGGGTCCTGTGGTTAACTCTAAACATGATGAGATAGGCGTGTTTATGCACCCGGACGGCAGAACATTGTATTTTGCTTCTGACGGTCACAAAACGATGGGTGGTTATGATATTTTCAGAACGGAGTTACAAGACGACGGTTCATGGTCGGAACCAGAGAATATCGGCTATCCAATCAACACACCAGGTGATGATATGTATTTCGTAATGGCTGGTAGTGGTACTCAGGCATATTATGCTTCTTCTCGTAAAGGTGGTGAGGGAGGTCTTGATATTTATATGATTACATTCCTTGGCCCAGAAAAGAAGATGAGTATGACTACGGAAAACAACTTGATTGCCGTTAAGGCAAATCCTATCCAACAGGAGGTTGTTATGGAAAAATCTGTTGCTATCAAGACATCTCGTTTGACGGTGGTGAAAGGTATCGTATCGGATGCTGAAGATTCAACGAAATTCTTGGATGCTTTGATTGAAATTACCGACAACGCAACGGGGCAAATCTTGTTCACCAACAATGCAAACTCATCAACTGGTAAATTCTTGATTCCGCTTCCTTCTGGTAAGAACTATGGTATTGCAGTGAAGAAAGATGGATATTTGTTCCACTCGGAAAATTTCGATGTGCCACAAACATCTGATTACCAAGAAATCAACTTGGATATTAGGTTGATGCCTATCAAGAAAGATTCTAAGATTGTGTTGCGTAACGTATTCTTCGAAACTGCGAAAGCAACATTAAGTTCTATGTCTTACACCGAGTTGGATAACTTGGTAAAAATCATGAATGATAATCCGAAAATTAAGATTGAAATTGGCGGTCACACCGATAATGTCGGTACAAGAACATACAACCAAAAGTTGTCGCAAGACAGAGCCGAAGCAGTTGTAAATTATCTGCTTTCGAAGAAAATTGCTAAAAACCGTATGACATTCAAGGGTTACGCGTTCGACGAGCCAATCGATACGAACGATACACCTGAAGGACGTGCACAAAACCGTCGTGTGGAATTCAAGATTCTTAGCAACGAATAAGGTTGTTGACAAGCCTTTAAATAGAAAAGAGACGAATAATTCGTCTCTTTTTTTTGTTTCATTATAATTGGGAATTAAAAAAATGCGTATATTTGGCAAAAATATGTGCAAGGGATTTTGCCTTCACGTAGAAAAGACAAATAATTAAAACTAAACAAAAGAAAGTATTAATAAAGTAAAAATTATGAAAAAAGTATTTGCGTTCGTGATTGCGTTGGGCTTGATAAACCTGACATCGTATTCACAAGAAGTTGCTGGAGCAGGAAGTGATTCTACAGCAAAAACAGAAACTGTTGCACAAGCTGATTCAGCTAAAACGACAGATGTAGTGGCAGAAGAATCTGCAAGTGAGGAAGAGTTTGTTCCAGAAGAAAAAGGTTTCCACCAAATACTTAAAGAAAAAGTAATTGAAGGTGGTGCTGGATTCATGGCACTTGTAATCATCTGTTTGATTTTAGGTGTTGCAATTTCAATTGAAAGAATTTTATATTTGAATTTGGCTACAACCAATACAAAGAAATTATTATCAAGCATTGAAGAGGCTTTGAACAAAGGCGACGAAGAAGCTGCAAAAGAAATCTGCAGAAACACTCCTGGTCCTGTGGCAAGCATCTTCTATCAAGGTTTGACACGTCTTTCTGACGGTCCTGAAATGGTTGAAAAGACTGTTGCTTCTTACGGAAGTGTTCAAATGGGTCTTTTGGAAAAAGGTTTGACTTGGGTTTCACTGTGTATCGGTCTTGCTCCTTCACTCGGTTTCTTGGGAACTGTGATTGGTATGATCCAGGCATTCGACGATATTGCCATTGCAGGTGAAATGTCACCAACTGTCGTAGCAGGCGGTATCAAGGTTGCCTTGTTGACTACTGTAGGTGGTTTGATTGTAGCTATGATCTTGCAAGTATTCTACAACTACTTGTTGTCAAAAATTGACGATTTAACAACAGATATGGAAGACGCTTCTATCTCGTTGGTTGACATGGTAGTTAAATATAATGCTCAAAAATAGTCACGAATAATGGATAATCAATCTTTTAATAAAACATTTAAGGTCGGATACGTATCATTATTGGTATTAGCATTACTTGCGACAATATGGTACTGGACTGTCGCTGCCGGCAAGGATTGTCTTGCATGTACATTGCCAGTCTGCGAAGGCGTTACACCTGCGGGTGATTCTTACCTGATGCCAGCCGACTCATGTGCTCTCTCTTATGAAGAAATAGTAATAAGAGAACAGACGCAAGGAATTGATATTACAGAATGTAGTCAAGAATGTCTCGATTATACAGGTGCATATTTGTGGTTTGCAATAGCATTAATTATCATCGCTATCGTTCTTATGGTTGCAATGGCGGTATACTCGGCATTCACCAATGGCAAGAAAATGTCGAAGACGACATTGATGACGGCTATATTCCTGATTGTCGTATTGGCTATTTCAATTGCTGTGGCTGTTTCGACAATTGTAATTCCGAACATTATTGGCTATGACAAGGCAATTTCAGAATTCGAAGTTGCATTGACCGACACTATGTTGTATGGAACATACTTCATATTGATTGGAGCTGTTTTAGCTATATGTTCATCATTTGTAGTTAAATTTTTAAGAAAGTAAGAGAATAAGAGTGGGGAAGCAATTCCCCACTTTAAAGTATCGAAATATGGGAAAGAAAGTTCCAGAAATAAATGCTTCTTCAATGGCTGACATCTCGTTCATGCTATTGATATTCTTCTTGGCAGCAACGACAATGGACACAGACAAGGGTCTATTCCGTATGTTGCCTCCATATCAAGACCCAACGGAGCAACAAGAAGACATCAAAGTATTGGACAAAAACTTGTTTGTGGTTCTCGTAAATAAAGACGACAAACTGATGGTTGAGAAACAGCCTATGAATACTCGTGACTTACGTAGAGCTTGCAAGGAATTCTTGATGAACATGAACAACGACAGCGAAGACAAGAAGTATCCTGGCTACAACGAGGAAACTATTCCAGGAATCGGCACGGTAAAAGTCACCAAGGCTATCGTAAGTATTCAAAACGACAGGCAGACTTCGTATGAAAAGTATATTGAGGTTCAGAATGAGATTATTGCTGCTTATAACGAGGTAAAAGATTACTATTCAATGAAGTACTTCAAAAAACCTTTCAAAGATTTGAAGGAAAACCAGCAAGATATCATTAAGCAAATCATTCCTCAGAAGATTTCGGAAGCAGAACCTAAAAATATTGGAGGAAAGTAAGATGGCTCAGTTTAGAAGTAAAGAAAAAAAGACTCCACCGCCAATATCTACGCAA
>JAEEQV010000449.1:0-2027 GCA_016285445.1 Bacteroidales bacterium | reverse complement strand
TACGAGGAATTACCTTTGTAAATCTTTTTGTCTCTGATAGTTACAAGTACGTCGCTGGAATAGGAAGAATTACCTTTGTAGATTTTACCATCTTTAAGGTTGCAGATAACGTCGCTACTATAGGTTGACGTACCTTTATAGACTTTGCAAGTGCTTGGACTCAAGAAATTTAAGAAAGATAATCCCATGATTATTAGTATAATTTGTAAAACGAATTTTTTCATTTCTCTTTCATTTTTTCTAATCCAGTATCAAGAAACTTCTTGTATTTTTCTACATCTTTTGCTTCATCGTATGTGATTGGCTCACAGAGTTTTTCCCCGTCAGGTGAAAGCAAAACATAGTATGGTTGCATAAGACCGTGGTAGTTTTTCATCATAAAAATGCTCCAATGTTCGCCAATGGTTCTGATTTTGTATGTTTTGCCTCCGTATTGTTCTTCACGGACAAGCGAACTGTCAAGTGGTTCGCGGGAATCAAGATAAAGCGAAATCAGCACGTAGTCGTTTTTTATAATTTCGAGAATTTCGGGTTTTGCCCAAACGTTCATTTCTATTTTTCGACAGTTTTCACAACCTAAACCTGTGAAATCCAATAGGATAGGTTTGCTTTCGGCTTTTGCGTGTTCCAAACCTTCTTTGTAATCGTAGTAGCCGTCAATCCCGTATGGCGAGTGGAATAAATCGGCGTATTTTTTATTTGTGTTAACATTTGTTTCTTCCGTATCCGACAGAATATTAATGTGTTGCGTGTTCATTGGCGGAAGCCAGCCGCTGATGAGGTCAAGTGGCTTCCCGAGAAATCCTGGGATAAGATAGATGGTGAATGCGAAAATAAGCGCCGCAAATCCGATTCGTTGTTTTGACAACGGCTTTCGTGTGCAGTGACCTAAACAAATCACGCGAAGAATGCACAATCCCCATATTATTGATAACAAAATCCAAATACCGATATATAAATCGCGTGGCAATATTCCCCAGCCAGCAACTAAATCGGCTTTGGAAATGAATTTCATTGCGAAACCTAATTCAATGAAGCCCAACGAGATTTTTATGTCGTTCATCCAATCGCCCGATTTTGCAAGCGACGAAAGGAGCGTTGGTACGGCTGCGAATACGATGAATGGTAGTGAAAGTGCAACAGCAAAGCCTAACATTCCCACCATCGGTCCTGTGAGAGAGCCCGAAACGACAGATTCCACGAGTAGCGTTCCAATTATCATGGCCGTGCAGGAGAATGACACCAAAACCAGCGTGAACGCCATAAAGAATATACTCATAAATCCTTTCGAAGAGTCGGCTTTCTGGTCGAAATAGTTTATCCAACTTGTCGGCAACATTAGTTCGAATACTCCGAAGAACGAGATTGCAAAAATGACAAACACAAAGAAAAACACCATATTGAACGCCGGACTTGTGGAAAGTTTGTTGAGCGCGTCAACGCCGAAAAGCAACGTAATGCACAAACCAAGTACGACGAAAATCACCACTATCGACAATCCATAAATTAGCACGTCGCGGAGGGCGTGTTGTTTGTCGCGTTTCAAGAACATGCTCACAGTCATTGGAACCATTGGAAATACGCATGGAGTAAGGAACGCGAGGATTCCGCCCAAGAACCCCAATAGGAAAATCATCCACAAAGAGCGGGATTCCGTTTGTGGCGTTTCTTCTTGTTGCGTAATCGTTTCTTCAATTGTACTGAGCGTATCTGAAACTAATGCAGAGTCTTGATTTTCTGTCTGTTCAACGATTGTATCGACTTTAGTTGTGTTGATTTGTTCTGCTTTCTTTTCGGGAACTTCTTCAACCTTTTTCTGTATTGTATATGCTGGAATTTGCACCGTAAATTCCTCTGGAAACGGGTTCAGACAATATCCGTCGTCCTTGCAGAGTTGATAGCTATACGTTACTTTTATTTCACTTGGTTCAATATCTTTGGTTACTTCGAAATCTTGTGCCCAAAGTGTCTGTTTGTTAAATTGACGAATGTTTATCCCGAAAATATCATCAAAGTATTCCTCAACT
>JAEEQV010000448.1:0-2028 GCA_016285445.1 Bacteroidales bacterium | reverse complement strand
ATTTTTTATCGGCAAGTTATTGCATCTGCCGTTTAATAAATCAGTGGCGATTTCCATAGAAGTCGGTATGCAAAACTCGGGATTGGCATGCTCGCTGGCACAGCAACATTTTTCCGTTTTGCAAGCAGCCACAGTACCCGGAGCGGTGTTTAGCGTATGGCACAACATAGCCGGGGCCGTGTTGGCACGAATATATAATCGGAACATACAAAACGAATCCTCCACTTCTCTTTCATAATTAAAAGACTCTATGAACATACATCACATTCCAACTATTTCACAATGTATTGAAGTCGGCACAATTGCACGACCTCATGGTAAAGAAGGCGAGGTCCTTGTAAACATTAAAAATGTCAACATTGATGATTTTAAAGATGTACCCTATCTGTTTTTCTGTTTGCAAGAACGATTAGTGCCGTTTTTCGTACAAACAGTCACTTTCAAAAACAATTCTGTTTTCATTCAGTTTGAAGACATAAAAACAACGGAGAAAGCTGAATTGTACACAGGAACGAAACTATATCTCGAAGCAGAGAACTGCTCTCTTGAAGAAGACTCGGAACAACTTAACTTAGAAGGATTTACGGTTATTGATGCAACAACAAAAAATGTAATCGGCATCATACAAGAAGTGATAACCTATTCAATGAACATTGTTCTTGACGTGAAGAAAACCGACGGAAATTCCGTACTGCTTCCGTTAGCCGACGACCTCATCAAGGAATGTGACGAGACAGAGAAAAAACTTATATTGAATATCCCCGACGGAATTTTAGAATAAAAAAGCAGTAAGTCTATAAGCCAGATTCTGTTCCTTTGCAGGATTCTATCATTTATCTAACGCAACCTACCCTCCGACTCGGACGAGCAGCCCTCAAACGTCGGTTTACATGGTCTTGCAACTTGTCGGTGGCACATCTGCACGAATCGCTCCGCACAATGGTGGTCTCTTACACCGCCTTCTCACCCTTACCAGATTGCTCTGGCGGTCATTTTCTTCTGCCATACCATACGCTCACGCACATCTGTCTTTTCAACAGGTACAATGCTCTTTGTTGTCCGGACTTTCCTCCCCCTTTCGGGAGCGATAGAACGACCTACTGCGCGACAAAAGTATAAATTTTTTCAAAAGAATTTTCGGTCAGACAGTTTCTCTTTTCGAACGTTTTACATTCTTTGCAAATAATTATCACCGTTTTTGTATATCAAGTCTAAAAAAAATGTACTTTTACTTATAATCTAATACGTATGACAGTTCAAGAGTTTTACGAAACGTACTATGTGAAGTATCCTCACGTTTCGACCGATACAAGGACAATTTCGGAAGGTTCTATTTTTATAGCGTTAAAAGGTGAAAATTTTGATGGTAATCAATATGCGTTGAAAGCACTCGAACAAGGTGCCGTGTGTGCTGTGGTTTCTGATTCTTCCATTGCGTCGGACAAATGCGTCGTAGTTGATGACACGCTGCTGTTCTTGCAGGATTTGGCTCGGTATCATCGTCAGCAATTGCACATTCCCGTCATAGGAATTACTGGAACGAATGGAAAAACAACCACCAAGGAATTGGTTTCCACCGTGTTGGCTCAAAAATACAAGGTTGAATATACTCGCGGTAATCTGAATAATCACATTGGCGTACCGTTGACGTTGCTTTCCATTGCTCCCGATGTGGAAATTGCCGTGGTTGAAATGGGTGCGAATCACCCCGGAGAAATTAAGACCTTGGTCAACATGGCCTGTCCGACCTATGGCTTGATTACCAATGTAGGCAAGGCGCATCTGCTTGGTTTTGGTAGTTTTGAAAATATAATCAAGACTAAGACTGAATTGTACGAATACGTGGCTTCAGTAAACGGAACAATTTTTATTGACGCTGATAATCAGAATCTTACACAAAATCTTCGTGGGGTTACGAATGTGGTGAAATATTCGTTTAATGCATGTTCCGAGAATTCGGGAAAAATGCTCGACAATTCCATTTATGCGGCATTTACGTTCACGCACGACGGAAAATCTATTGATATT
>JAEEQV010000447.1:0-2048 GCA_016285445.1 Bacteroidales bacterium | reverse complement strand
ACGGAACCGTTTCCGTACGCAAACAAGGCGAAGGAAACGCGGCTGTAGTTATGAAAATAGAAGAATTCATAGCAACAATCACCGCCGAAGTGAATGAACAAATGAACGAATTAAAATAAGAATATAAACGAGATAAAACGAATACATGGCAGCTAACGATTTAGCAGACAATTTTAAAATCAACCACAGCATTCGAGCACGCGAAGTGCGATTAGTGGGTGACAATGTAACACAAGGTGTTTACTCCATTTTTGACGCACTGAAAATTGCCGATGACCAGAATTTGGACTTGGTTGAAATTTCGCCAAACGCCGAACCACCTGTATGTCGTGTAATTGATTTCCAAAAGTTCTTATATTCAATGAAGAAAAAACAAAAGGAAATCAAGGCGAACAGCGCGAAGGTTGAAGTCAAAGAAATTCGTTTTGGACCGCAAACAGATGAACACGATTACCAATTCAAACTGAAACATGCACAAAAATTCCTTGCGGAAGGCGCAAAAGTTAAGGCTTACGTGTTCTTCAAAGGTCGCTCGATATTATACAAAGAACAAGGTACTGAAGTTCTTACACGTTTCATCAAGGATTTGGAAGATGTGGCACGTTTGGACCAGGAACCAAAATTGGAAGGGAAAAGAATGTTTATTTTCTTGTCTCCAATATCAAAGAAAAAATAATTGTTTAACTATAAAATAAGTGAAGTAAAATGCCTAAGATGAAATCTAAATCCAGTGCAAAAAAACGTTTCACATTGACGGGTACTGGTAAAATCAAACGCAAAAAAGCGTTTAAGAGTCACTTGTTAACAAAAAAGGAAACGAAGCAAAAAAGAAACCTTCGTTACTCTACAACCGTTGACAGTACAAATGTAAAGAGCGTAAAATCAATGCTCTCAATTTAATTTATTGTGTAACAATGATTCAGCAGCTAAGAACTAATGAAACAAGTAGTCGCTAATCGTTAAAAATTTAAAGGTATGCCTAGATCAGTAAACAACGTTGCGTCAAGAGCGCGCAGAAAAAAAATCTTAAATCAGACCAAAGGATATTTTGGTGACAGAAAAAACGTCTATACCGTTGCAAAAAACACCTTGGAAAAAGGTTTGCAATATGCGTACAGAGATAGAAAAGCTAAAAAGAGAAGTTTCCGTGCATTGTGGATTCAAAGAATCAATGCTGGCGTTCGCACTTACGGAATGACTTATTCTCAATTTATTGGTGCATTAGCAAAGAACAACATTACGTTGAACCGTAAAGTTCTTGCTGATTTAGCAATGAATGAGCCAAAAGCATTCGAAGCTATCGTAAAAGCAGTAAAATAAATAGTATTCAAAACAATTATTTTTAGGGAAGTCTTTTGTGCTTCCCTTTTTTTTATAAACCAATACAAATAGTTATGAAAATTGCACTCGTAGGATACGGAAAAATGGGAAAGGAAATTGAGAAAATCGCCATTGAACGTGGTCACTCAATCGTTTTAACCATTGACATAAACAATCAACAAGATTTTACAGTAGAGAACCTTAAAAAAGCCGACGTGGTGATTGAGTTCACAACTCCGGCTACGGCCTACAACAACTACTTGCAATGTTTCAAGGCGGGAGTACCCGTTGTTTCTGGCTCTACGGGCTGGACCGACAAATTCGACGAAATCGCTTCTATCTGCAAAGAAACGGGAAATACGTTCTTCTATGCTTCAAATTACAGTCTCGGTGTCAATATCTTCTTTGAACTGAATAAGAAACTGGCTGCAATAATGAACAAATTTCCTCAATACGACGTTTGCGTGGAAGAAGCTCATCATAACCAAAAACTCGACGCTCCAAGCGGAACGGCTATCACAATTGCAAAAGACATTCTTGCAAATATCGATCGTAAAAAAGACTGGCGTTTGAACGAATTCAAGTCAACCGACGAATTACAAGTTGTTTCCACTCGTTTGGGCACAATTCCTGGTACACACGTCGTTACGTATGATTCGGCAGAAGACGTGCTGGAAATAAAACACATGGCGAAATCTCGCCGTGGACTTGCTTTCGGTGCCGTTTTG
>JAEEQV010000446.1:0-2053 GCA_016285445.1 Bacteroidales bacterium | reverse complement strand
GCTTTATCTCATTGTTCTTCTCCGATCCCAAATAATTGAATGCCATAATGTTATACGACATTATCTTGATGCTGTTCTTTTTCTCCTGTGGCGTTTCATCGTTTCCGAACGCAACATAGTGTAACTGCGTGGGAATGCTGAGCACCAACGAAATGAACGAGATGAGAAAATACCGTTTGTGGTCTTTGGCAACTATCCAACAAACAGATGCTATTATATTGATAATCACTATGATGGGAAACCCCAACGCCAACAGTTCGCAATAGGGAAACGAACTCGGGTTTATGTATTGGGCGAGAATACAACAAAGCAATGCAAGTGAAATCAGTGCATTCAAGACGAATAACAGTATTCTTACGATAAGTCTCATTTGTTGTTTTGTTTGAATAACGTTTCTTTTTCCTCTTTTGTTAAGCTATTATATCCAGATTCTGCTATTTTCTTCAGTATTCTATCAATATCTTCTTGGTTTGTTTTTGTTACCTCTTCATACGACACATATTCTTCGTCTCTTTTATTGTTTCTTGTATATGTGAATGTATTTTTAGTTTTATTCCTATTTGTTAATTGCGTCAGGAATGTTTCAAACCAATGTGCAATGTCAGTTCCTTTTTTGTAGCATAGTGCCCAACAAACGCCAAAGGCGACGCCGCCAAGCTTGCAGAGCGATAGTGCGAGGAGCTGGGGCGATGATTGTGAAGCAAGGTGTATCATTGGCAGCAATTCTATTGCAACGATTATGATTGCAAGTATCTTGAGCGAAACTTCACCGAAAAGAAGCAAAAATACTCTATAATTTGGCGCATACGTGGCTGTTGCCGTTATGACAGCCAATATCGAGGCTATTGGCGAGAGCAAGAAACCGTTGGCCGACGAGCCGACGAGAATAGGCAGTACAACTCCTGAAAAACCTCCAAGAACGTAGATTGCCGTCAGTTTTCGCTCGTTAGTTATATCAACTAAGATTCTGCCAAACCAAAACATGAGTAACATATTGCACATCAAGTTGATGAACGATGTGTCGAAAAACATATACGTTATGATTGTCCACGGTTTTTTGAGCAAGGCCATCACTGCTGTCGGAGCCGCTATATTGTGCAAGGTGAAACTGTAAATCCCCGTAGATGAGATACTTGCGATGATTTCAATTATCCAAAGTAACAGAAATGCCGCACCATTGATGAGCAGAAGTTTGGTGAGCGAATCTCCAGACTTAAATTCTCGTAGTATGTCGTTTTGTATGTTCATTATTCAAATCGTGTTCCGTTTTTCTGCCAATATTTTATGAGAATGAAGCCGAAAATCATTCCTCCAAGGTGGGCAAAATGTGCAGTGTTGTCGCCCACGGAATTTCTAATACCGCTAAATAATTCAATCAATCCATATATCAAAACGAACCATTTCGCTTTAATTGGAATTGCAAAGTAAACGTACAATTCTGCGTTAGGGAACAACATTCCAAATGCCATCAAAAGCCCGAAGACTGCTCCTGATGCTCCTACGGTTGCTCCGTTCACTATCGCGTTTACGCTTCCGAGAGTGCCGTCAACCCAGTTTCGGCCCGAACGAATGAGGTCGTCGCCCTGTGTAAGTACCAAATCCCACATTTCGTCGGTTATCACGAACGTTTGTAGGTGAATGTAGGCAACAATGATTTGCACGATTCCCGCTCCTATGCCCGTTGCCAAATAATAAATGAGAAATTTCTTGCTTCCCCAGAATTGTTCGAGCGTGTGGCCAAACATCCACAATGCCAGCATGTTGAAGAATATATGTTCGAAATTTGCGTGCATAAACATATAACTAATGAACTGCACGGGGCGAAAACTCGGTGATTTTATGTAATGTAACCCTAAATCGTTGGCAACGTTGTAACCTATGTTTTCCAGGAACCAACTTATAATAAAACAGGCAACGTTGATTATAAGTAAGTTTTTGACAACGGGTGTCAGCATTGAAAAACCTGATGGACGAAAGTAACTCATGCTAATTAAATTTTTTTAACAAATCATCGGGTTCTACAATAATGGTTACGATTTGTCCTTCGGGAGTA
>JAEEQV010000046.1:0-11195 GCA_016285445.1 Bacteroidales bacterium | reverse complement strand
TTTTTGAATAGCTATTCGTTAAAAAACTCCACAATCTCATTCTCGTTGATTTCCTTGTAATTGACTGCTTTTACAGGTTTGCCTTTTTCAAAGAAAACATAGGTCGGGAAATAGCCGTAGTTCATTTCAATAAGGACGAACATAGGTGCCGTTCTATACGGATATTCCTGAGTGTTAGTTGTGTCCTTGAATACGGCAAGAAGCGAATCGTTCGGCGAAGCAATATAGTTTTTGAAACAATTCTTGTCCAATTCGTGTTGCTCAAATATCGCTTGCATAATGGTATTTCCAGCACGGCAATGCTTGCACGTCGCCGAAACAAAACCGACAATCTCATTTTGGGTTGTATCAAGAAAGTTTGATAGTTCAGGTACTTGAATGTATTTGTCAAACGCCACTTGGCTAAAACGTTCGTCGTCGTTGCCGTACATTTTGTTGTAGAGCGCGTTCGGAGGAAATGCGATAAATGCCAAAAACAAAATCGATGCACCAGAAAGAGTGAGTATAAATATCTTCTTTTTGCCTTCTAATTCAGTTTGCTTTCGAATAAGTGGCAAAAGTCCTATCATGATTACGTTTTTGAATATTGACGGGAAAGCGTCAAGTTCAATGAAATCGCCAAAACAGTGACAATTTTCGTCGTTTCGGAAAATTGCGACATATAACAGAAAAAGTGAAAAGAACACCAGCATTCCTAATGTTCCCCACCACGAATATTTATAGTAAATCTTGAAAATCAACCCGATACCGAGCATAAATTCAATAATGATGAGCAAGCGGGCAAGAATAGTCGTCGTTACATAACTGAAAAGTCCGAAACTATAAACGTACAAGACAAAATTTTCGAGCGAAAATAATTTCATCACGGCTGACGAGACAAACGTGCAGCCGAGCAGAATGCGAATAAGAGAAATAATGATTTTCTTGATATCCATATCATTGATTCATTGAACTAAAGAGACGCGATAAATCGCATCTCTTTAATATTATCGTGTTAGAACTACATTACCCCAAATTGGTTTTACCGACTGAGTAATCTTCAAATTTTCCTCAGAATGGTCTTCAAATGTTACCTCAATCTTGTAACGATATGTTCCACACTGCATCATTTTGCCGTCCACTTTTCCATCCCATTCACAAACAGGACCACCATGATCGTCAACGCCCTCGGAGTAATATACAAGATTATTCCATGCATCGTAAATCCAAATCTTAAACGTGCTACAGTTGAATCCCTTAGGCTTAAATACTCGGATTTCACCAGAAGCACTCATTGGAGCAAAGGCAGTCGGCACATAAAGTGCATGAGCCACATCAACAAAGAATGGATTGGTAACACTCGTAGCACAGCCAAATTCATTGATAGCAGTCATTCTTGCATAATAATCACCATAACGATATTTCTCTTCAAATACCTCGTCATTTTGCAGAACACGTGCCGTATCAGTGTTTCTTCCGAAATCCCAATAATAATCTACGTGATATTCTTTTTCTATTCCTTTATTGTTAAGAATTTGAGGTTCCGATGTATTGGTGAATGTTATCACACCTTCTTGTCCTAACGATTCTGCCAAGAATTGCGCGTCAGGAGCCGAAAGCACTTCAATCGGATATTCATTCTCGCCACGACAACCATATTTATTTGTTTCATATACGAAAATCGTGTCAAATCCTTCGGTCATCCAATCTATTGAACGGACAAACCCCGAACTATATGATGACAATTCATAAATGACTCTGTCACCCGTAACTTGCCATTTTATAGTATTATCTTCATCTGATTTTGTTACGACATAACTTTCATTTGCTCCTTCACAGACTTTATTTGCACCTGTAATGGTCGGCAATGGAAGCGCACTAATCAGGAATGGAAGTGATACGGTATCACTTGTACAATCATTGATATTTTGCGTCATCTTTATAGAATACTCACCGACTGAAGAATAAATTGTCGCATATTCTGGAGAGAATACAGAAAGAATACTATTGTTTTCACTATACCAAATCGGATTTTTCGCTTTCGTTGACAACGTTACCGGTTGACCATCAAAACAAAAGGCTGTTTTTGTCAATTGAGGAGCTTCTGGTTTCGGTTGAACGACATATTTCAAGGTAGTTTCTTTTCGCGTCTCAAAACTACAACTCGCCACAGTCGTTCGTACTTTGAATATGTATGAACCAGGTTTTAGTGATAATCGTACAGGAATGTCTAATGTATCACCTGTTTCTCCTGCTATTGTTTCCCCAGATGGGTCAATCCAAGTCACAGTCTCATTTTCGTTTTGTCGTGTAACGACAAGCCTTCCTGGGTTTTCGTATTCACAAATCGTATCTTGCTTTTCTATCAAGGCAAACGTAGGACCTGCAATCAGCGTAACCTTTTTCGGTGTCTTGTCACTTACGCAACCAGCCGCGTCGGTTTGTGTCGCATAATAGGTGTACTCACCAACCTCGCTTGTCGGAACGGTAAAGAAACGACCAGTAAAGATTGGATTATCATCGCCTTCTTCGTACCAGAAAATGGTATTGGAAGATTCCGCAATAATCGTCACTCTTGTTCCTTCACATTCTTCAATATCTCGTGATTGTTTAAAGACAACATCGCTCGGTTTTGCATTAACCTTAAATTTCACCTCAACAGGTTCACTCTCACAACCATTCACTGTTTGAGTAACATAGAACGTCTGCGTTTCCTTCTCTGTTGGTTTATATGTTGTAGATGTTGCTATAACAGTAGAAAGCATTTCATCGTTATACCACGTTACCTCTGCATTTCCTTGTACCACAACACTTACAGGTTCTATTTGGTTATACTCACAAATCGTTACATTGTTCGGTGTCGGCTTATTCGGGATTGCATAGATTTCAGCTGTTGCTGTTGCTTTCGGACTTGTACAACCATTCTTCGTTTGTGTTGCTTCCACCGTAGTTACTCCCGGAAGAATCGTTTTCTCTATTAATGTTGTTGCTTCTTCCGTTTCAGTCGGCATGCCGTTTTTGTACCATTGTATATCTTCGCCTATAGCGGTGAAAATCACATCATTTCCATTACAAACATTTTCAAACTGAATCACTGGTTCGTCTGGAATATCATTGACTTGAATAGACAATGTGATAGGATTACTTGTACAATATTCTGACTGACGAGTTACGTAAAGGCTATATGTTCCTGCCTCCGCATACGAGACAAAATGAACTGGAGCAATCGCATCGGCGTGACTCAACGTTTCATCGGTGTACCACAGCACTTCTCCATCGGCAGTAAGAACCAACTGCTCGTTTTCACAAACTGGCATATTTCCTGTAATTTGTGGAAGAGGTGTTGTATGCATATTCAATGTAGCAACGGCAGGGACACCTTCACAAGTTCCATCGCTTTGTGCAACATAATATTTGTACGTTCCAGCACTTGTTATGTCGTTTGGCGTGTACGAGCTACCTACAGCCACAATGGTTGACAAGTCATTCTCCTTGTACCAATGAATCTCATAATCACCTTCGGCAAGGAGTTCAGGTCTCTGTTCGTTAACACAAGCTATAACATTGTCATCAATAATTGTTGGTGCAGGAACAGGACAATTTATAATAGAGTATGTCAAACAAGCAGGATTGCTTGAACAAGTTCCGTCTGTTTCGGTCACACAATATGTCCACGAACCGACTTCTTTCTCATATTGATGCTCAATTGTTGCACCTATGCCCACTAAGGTATTGTGCTCATCAGTCCATGTATAGGCACCTCCGTGACCAGAAATGATTGAAACCTTGAACTCGTTAGACGTTACAAGTTGCGTGATATTGTTGACATACACGTCTGGAATCTCACGAATTTCAATAGTTTTCTTCAAACAACCTTCATCGTAACAGTTTGTAGATGGTTCAACGGCATGACAACCTGTTACTGGATCATTGTATGAATACGTCAAATCATACATTCCTGGCATATAGTCCTCTGGATTGATTTGCGTTACCACCTCACCTGCAAACTTGAATATCGTACCCGTAAGGTTCGATTTTGGTGTTTTTACACCTTCATTCATACAAATCACATCGTCCAACGTAATTTGAATTTCAGGCGACGGATTGATTTTCAATGTAGCAGGAGCGGCAATGCCTTCGCAACCGTTTGTACCCGTAGTTGTTTGGGTTACCGTCCATGAATGCGTTCCTGCATTACCTTGAATGCTTGTCGGCGTAAACTCGGCATCGTTGCTGATGAGCGTACCATTTTCGTACCACGAGAATGTTGCTCCGACTTCGCCGCTTACATAGAATGTAGGAACTTCGTCGGTTGCACAGATGGTGTTGGTTTCTACAACAACCGTCGGTGCCGGAGTAGGACATTTTATACGATTTACCTGAATTGTCGCACATTCGCTTTCGCAACCATATTGGTCGGTCTGCGTAACGCCGAAGTCTTCCGAAACTTCGCCTACAAGTCCCGTGCTGAACGATGTTCCCGTCGTTAACTTCGTTTTCGTTTCACACGCATCGTACCACGTAACCTTGTTATTTCCGTCAGGAGTGGCGGTCAGGACAGTTTCGTAATCGCTCTCCAACTGCGTTATTGGTGAAACTACCGACAATTTATTGGCGTGATGAACATAGAAATCAGCAGATGTCGTTGCCTCACAACGTGTTTCGCTATCAACAAATTCTATGGTGACAGGAATTGCCGTACCAATTGTTGTTGCATTCGCAGGATAGAAATAATTGTCTACCACAAAATCACCGCTATACGTAAATGTACCATTATCGCTGTCAGAAGAAACTTCTATCTGAACTTTGTCGTCGTAATCGCAGAAATGAACGTCATCGTTTGTGATTGAAATTTGTGGATTGTCGTGAATTTCCACAATAACGCTCGTCGGAATACTTGTACAAGCATTCTCGCCCGTAGTTGTTTGTGATACCGACATAGAATATGTTCCAGGTTTGCCCTTGATTGCATTATTCTGATATGCCTGAGGTGTAGCGGTGCTGATATAACTGCCAGTGCTACCGTCATACCAATTGATTGTAGCGCCATCCTCTATTCCAGTAACGTGGAACGTAGGAACATCATCGGAAGCACAAATCTCAGTATATAGCACGTCTGCCCAGTTGTGGTTTACGTATGCACCTGTCACCGTAACCTGTGGTGCTTGAGCAGGACACCAGATAACAGTGAACGTCATACATGCAGGTTCACTCGTACATGTTCCGTCGTTTTCAGTCACGCAATAATTCCATTCTCCTGCAGAACTTGCATCCGAATGCGATATTGACGCACCTGTCGTTTTTGTGCCATTTTGATCTGTCCATTCCAAAGTTCCTCCATTGCCTATTGCTGTGATTGTCAAATCGGTAGATCCAATGACAACAGTTTTATCGGCAACTATTGGTTTTTCAACCTTACGAATTTCCACTGATTTAGAAATTGTGTTCGAACAATTAGTCATCGGGTCGGTATATGCATACTCCAATGTGTGATTGTCAACCGACAAATTATCTGTGTTAATTACCGTGGCAACTTCTCCATCAACGGTAAATGTTCCACCAGCAGGACTTAACTGTGGCGTCAGATTGCCCGTATTTACACAAGCAACTGCATTCATTTCCAATGTCAATACAGGAAGTTCATTTACCACAATTGTTTTTTCTACCGTTGTACTACATCCATCAGCTTCAACAGTATAAGAAACTTTGAAATTCCCTTTTGTTGAAGGATTGAATTCCGTACCCGAAACATACTCGCTTGAGAATGTACCCGTATTTGGTGTTACATATTGCAACAAATCGTGCTTTTCACCGCCAACGCACAACGATGGAACGTCATTAAATGTAACCGAAGGACGGGCGATGACCTGTATTGTTTTTTGAGCGGAATTTGTACAATTTTTCCCGTCGGTGTAAGTATACGTTATTGTCGTAGTTGAACCAGCCGTTACCGCAGCAGGATTGAACAAATAAAAAGTACTTTGTGTGGTAACACCCGATCCTGAGAATGTTCCTCCTATTGGTCCCGCATAATAACTCAAATCAACAGGATCACTGTATTCACATTGGTCTGGAATATCATCAAACGTGACATCTGGTAACGGATTTACCGTAATCTGTTTTTGTACAGAATTTGTGCAGCCACGAGCATCAGTAAATGAGTATTCGAACTTAAACGTACCTTTTTTATTTGGAAGGAATGAAGTTTCTGGACCTTGATCGCCCCAGAGTGACATAACTACACCATCTGTTTGTGATTTCAACGGTTCAAAGTCAATTTCTTCGCTGTTCAAGCATACCTCGCTAGGCAAGTCGAAACTTACCGTAGGTAATTTACGAATAGCATAGATTACGCTTATAAACGGACTTTCACACTGTTGATCTTCATCGTATGCAGTCACAAAGAACACATTTGATCCAACTTCCGACAATTCAGGGTCGAATGTCCATACGACCGAGGACTCTTGTTTTAGTTCTCTGGCAGTATTATACCAGCGTACCACCATTCCATACGCATCGGTAACGACGTTAATAATACGTTTGTCAGGGTCGGTTTCTCCTTCACAAACTGATACTGAAGCAGAATTAATTTTTGGAGTTTGCACCATACAACTCAATATCTCGAGATGTACCGCAGTCGCTTCCGATGTACAACCTTCTTCGGTACTTACTACATAATATGTATAGGTACCGATTCTTCCATGGCCTTCATCAAGCACAACAGTTTCGCTTGGTGTATATGAATCCCCCGTTTGAACTTGGGTTGTCAACGCTTCGTCGCTATACCAAATCATATTGGTTCCCGTTGCAGTCAACGCAGGAATATGACCTGAAGAAACTTTTGTATAAACTTCGGCAGCATCATGTCCAACAGGCTTTTGTGGGTCGTGAACGGTGATTTTGTTTGATGTAGAATTAGTACAAACACCGTCGCCATATTCATAGGTAATGGTATATTCTTGTCCTACAGTAGCGTTTGCAGGATTAAATCCCGACGTTAAGTCAAGACTTGGTGTCGCAGTAAATGTTCCGCCCGTCTGATTTCCAGTCAGTGCAATTACATCGCCCGAAGCACACGCAGTTGTCGGCAATGAGAACGAAACCTCTGGTTTTTCCTGAACTGTTATATTGATTGATTCTGTCTTTGAACAACCATTTACCTCGTACGTGTATGAAATTTCGTGGATGCCAGCACCAGCAGTAGCAGGAGAGAACACTGTGGCAGACACACCAGTACCACTGAATGAACCTGTACCTCCTGCAGGAGATGTTGTCACATTCAAAGTAACATTTTGATTGTCAACACATTGATTAGCAACTGCATCAATACTGACCGTAGGTATAGGATTAACTACGATGGTAGCCGTTCCAGCCTCGCTCGTACAATTGCCGACTTTCACAACCAACGAATACTCTCCTGCTGCATCAGCGGTAACGCTTGCTATTTCAGGATTTTTATCCGTTGACGTAAAGTTATTCGGACCTGACCACGTATATGTTCCTTCAGATTCTGTTCCCAATGTAAGGGTATTGCCTACACAAACAGGTGAATTTGAAGTGATTACAGGCGTTGTAGGTGGCTCGAGAGTCTTCACTTCCAAATCGGCACGAGGGCTTTCGCAACCATTAACGGTTTGCGATACATAATAATGTACACTTCCTACAGTTGCTGTAGTCGGTACCAACGACGTATATCTCACATTTCCGTCAGCGGTAGTGTACCAAGAAAGATTATCTCCTTCGGCAGTAACCTCGGCAGAAACAGTTTCGTTCTGACAGTATTGAACTGGTGTCGTTATCGTCGGAGCGTCAGGAATTGCATTCACGACAACCGTTGTCGTTCCTGCCTCGCTCGTACATCCGGCAACGGTAACTGTTACGCTATATTCACCCGCAGCAGTTGTTGTAGGATTTTGGTCTGTTTTTGAATAGTTGTCTGGTCCTGTCCAAGAATATGTTGCATTGGCAACAGCCGATACCGACAACGTTATGTCTTCTCCCTCACATTTTGGTCCGTTATTCGATGGCGAAGGAGTAGCAGGAATCTCATTTACGACAACTGTTGCCGTTCCTGCTTCACTCGAACAGTTACCAACAGTAACTATCAACGAATATTCACCTGCCGAAGCCGCAATGGAATTTGCAAATTCTGGATTCTTATCCGTTGACGTAAAGTTGTTCGGACCTGTCCACGCATACGTTCCTTCTGCATCAGTTCCTAATGTGATTTTATCACCGGCACATACAGGAGAATTTGTTGTAATAACTGGCGTTGTTGGTGGTTCAAGAGTCTGCACTTCTAAATCGGCACGCTCACTTTCGCAACCGTCAACCGTTTGTGATACATAATAATGTACGCTTCCGACAGTAGCCGTAGATGGAACTAAACTGGTAAATTCCGTTGTTCCCGTTGCCGACGTGTACCATTTCAATGCTGTTCCTGTTGCCGTTACCTCGGCAGAAACCGATTCATTCTGACAATATTGAATTGGCGTCGTCACCGTTGGAGCATCGGGGACAGCATTCACCGTTACGGTAGCCGTTCCAGCATCGCTTTCACAATCATACTGACTTGTCACAACAACACTATACTCACCAGCATCGGCAAGTGCAGCCGCTGATGTCACCGTAACTTGACGGTCGGTTGACGTAAATCCGTTCGGACCTGTCCATGCATAGGTTGCATTTTGCATCAACGGAGCAGAAAGCGTTATTTCTTCACCTTCGCACACAGCCGTTGGTGCTGTTACTGTCGGAGTTGAAGGTTTTGGATTGACTACGACATTGATTGCCGCACGTGGACTTTCGCAGTCATTTTCTGTCTGCGAAACGTAATAGGTAGTCGTACCAGCAGCACTTGTCGATGGCGTTATTGATGTTTGGGCCGTACCACCCGTTTCCGACGTGTACCATTTCAATGCTGTTCCTGTGGCTGTAAGAGCTGTAGCCGTTGCACCCTGACAATACGTTATAGGACTTGTAACTGTTGGTTTCGGCGGACAACCTGCACCACATTCCACTGTTGCTTGGGCCCGAATTTCATTCTCATCATGACCGAGAAGATTTACGTGAGCCGTATTGATAATCTTTTGATTGCAAGCATTGACTTTTGCTTTCACCGTAACGGTGTATTTCTTACCATAAGGAATAGGATTATTTATACCTTGTTCAAACGTCCACGTAACCTTATCACCCGACTGCACACCACTATTGGAACTTGAAAGGTAAGTAAGTTCACTTGGAAGTTCATCAACAATAGATAAATTATAGGCATTGTCAGTATGGACGTGGATTTTTGAAAATGTATGAGTACCATGTGCTGGGTTTGAAAAACCGAAGTATCCAGAATTTGTAGAAATATTTTCTGCCGTAAACGCCGCTGATTCCGAGGTATCTACGGAATTTGTCTCGCTTGCCCACATACGTAAAATGTTATCCTGTACTTGGACTGCCAAATGTAAGTTTCCAGATGAAGCAACTAATTCGGCTGATTTTATTTTTGTACCATTGTTGTAACAATCAACTTTTAAAACGCCATAATCTACTTTCAGATTTAATTTTACATTATCACGGAAGTACCAAACGACATCTGCATATTGTGCAAATTGACAATCTGCCTCGACAAAAATATTTTTTGATTTAGAATAGTTATATTTCAAATCACTACTATTACTTTGAACAAGTGTCACAGTCCCGTTGCTGACGCTACCTCCTGAAACAGTCCAATCGCTTGAATTTAGTCCTGCATTATCAGTTACAAAACCATGAGTTTGTTCATATTCCAAAGTATATGTTACTTCATCGCCTACGGCAACAGTTTCCACGTCTGGCGTTTTTGTCAATGTGGTGGGTTCTATCGGTTCGGGGACTTTTGCACAAGTCACTGTAACAGAAGCCGTATCACCAATAGGAGAATTCATGTCGGCATAAATCCATGCAACATTGTCAATGACTTCGTCATCAGTTTGACAACTTTTTCCTGACGGGAATTTCGCCACAGCGGTATATTTGATAGTTCCTTTCTGTTTAATCTGCATTGTCGGTATAGTCCAAACAATTACATCTCGTCCGTCAGATGTTCTTGTTGTCGTCATTGTTGCGCCAAAAGATTCAAGAGGACAAGAATTTTTGAATTCAATGAACGTCAAACCCTTAGGTAATGTGTCACGAACCACCACATTATACATATCACGACCTGCCATAGGTCCTGTTCCCAAAATACGTCGCCATACGTAACCATCGTATTCTTCAACAAGAATATTCGACACAGTATGAGTCGGTCTGTCACATACTGACGGAATATATTCATTTACAGGCGTTTCTATTGATTGTCCTGTTGTTTGGTCAATTCGTTGCCAACTTGGAGTAACAGGATAATATGCTCCATCCTCCGCTCCTTGCGCCCCTGCATCCCAAGACCAGTCATCAGAGAAATCGGTATCAACCCATGGATTTGGATGAATATAACCCGCCACACGCAACGGTTCCGTACCACCTCGGTGGATACGGGCTCCCATACCATAATAATTACTCAAATGTCCTGTTATTGTAACCAATAAAGGTGCAAACTGCAATATCATTCGCTGATTCCACTTGCCGTATGCATCTTCTCCTTCAACCACAGTTTCATGTGAGACAGATATGGCATCTGAAGAAGAACGTTTTCCTTCGTAAATTGCTGTATACCATCCCCAACCTGGGTCGCCTAAACTTTTACGTGCCGCATCGTACATATAATATGAGACACGATAGTTGCCATAATTTATATATGGTTCGATGGCATCGTTATACAAACGAAAACGAAGCCATTCCTGTTGCGTTGCAAGTCCGCCATTTGAAAATGCGATATTTACACGTGGACGACCACCGTCGAGCCAACCTGCTTTCGAAGAATTTTCGAAATTGATAGTATAGGTTACGATATGGTCAGGATTTGTTTCTTCAAGATTTGCCTCTTTTTCAATAATCAACGAACGATTTATGACATCCACACAATTTCGTTGCATAGTTGCCGTAACGTAGTTTGGATATTCGTTGCTTGTCCAACCAAATCCATTTGAACAAGTAATTTCAGCCGTGGTACAATATCTACCAAATGCTTTGGGACCGACTTTCACTTTATATGAAACTTGTCCTTTAGTTACATCAAGAGAACCTGTCTTGAATCCGGGTACTGTTCCGATATTCCACGTTACCGTATGAGTTGCAGCATCATA
>JAEEQV010000445.1:0-2059 GCA_016285445.1 Bacteroidales bacterium | reverse complement strand
CTATTTTGATCAAAAAGCGGATACATCACGTGGGTTTGCAAGTATATTCTTTATGGCATTCACTTTAGTTCTTGTTTCATTTTCGTGTACCGCTATGATTATCGGAACATTATTGGTGGAATCCGTCGTTTCGGGTTCAATAATAGGTCCGATGATAGGGATGTTGGGCTTTGCCATTGCTCTTTCGCTGCCATTCGTTGTATTTGCCGCAGTTCCGTCGCTTCTTTCGTCACTTGCAAAATCAGGGGACTGGATGAACGACGTGAAAATCTCTTTAGGATTTATTGAACTCGCATTTGCACTGAAATTCATATCCAAAGCAGACTTGGTCGCTGGCTGGGGTATCTTGCCACGAGACGCATTTATAGGTATCTGGATTGTTTTAGCAATACTCTGGGGATTGTGCATTTTACGGGTAATCACATTCGGTCATAAATCAAATATGCCATTGTCAAAGACACGCATTTGCATTGCCATCGCCATTTTTGCCCTGGCAGGAAGTCTTATACCTGGATTTTTAGGAAGACCGATTGACTGCATCAGTGGCTGGTTGCCGCCAATGAGTACGCAGAAAATACACATCCTCTCCGATGAAGACGATATGTCGCTCGTAACAGAAAAGAAATATGGAAACTTGTTCCATTCTCCTTATGGAATCAACGGTTTCTATGATTATGAAGAAGGACTTGCTTACGCAAAATCGGTAAAAAAGCCTATTTTGTTGGATTTCACAGGATTAGGATGTGAAAACTGTCGTAAGATTGAAATGAATGTGTGGGCAAAACCCGAAATTCTTGACATTATAAAAAATGACTACGTGCTCATCTCGCTCTATCTTGATTCTCGCGAGCTACTGGATTCCACGCTAGTAAGGGAAGAAACCTATGGTAACAAGACGTACAAAATCACGACGATTGGGGAGCATTGGAGCATTTTTATGATGAAAAATTATCACGGTTTGATGCAACCATACTACGTATTGCTTTCACCAGACGAGAAACGATTATGTGAACCTATTACATACGATGAGGCAAAGTCTCCGGAAAACTATAAACAATTCCTTCGAAAAGGGTTGGAGATTTTTAAGGAATAGGAGAGAGGTAGCATACTCTCCATCGTCCCTGCAACAATATATTGTTGCTTGGATTTAATTCTGATTATCAAGGCAGATTCAATAGGAATTTTTCTATCTTTGCAACATCATGGAAGAAGAAAAAGCAACACCGTACCCACTATGGACGGAAGATATATTTGATGTCGTTTGTGAACCCACAACCGACTATGGGAAATCTATTGTTTATCAAGGAACTACGATTACAAATGCCCTGAAGGATTATTATACGTTTTCAACAAACCGCGAAAAGATTGAAGTTTTGAAATGGATTGTTGTACAACCCTATTTTACAGAGTTACGACGGCTTTCTACGGCAGAAAATAAGATTTACACCTTATACACAAACCAATACAACGAGATTCTAAAAACAGGAGAAACACCTAATAATCTGCAAATTGCACAGAAATTTGTAGCAAATGGATATGATGTATTTCTGTTGGCAAATCCTCACAATACTAAAAGTGCTGATTTCATAATTCGACAAAAAAACAAACTATTCTATGTTGAAGGGAAAACATCAAGTGGTGGCAGTGCCCTATCTGTTAGATTAAGAGAAGGAGCACAACAATCCGAAATAATTGCAGTCAATTTCTCGAATTATCCAAAATTTCATGAGCTATTTTATTAAACGAGCATTTGAAGGTAATAGCACTCTACGAGCAATAGTTTTATTCAAAAAAGCAAGAATGATTACCATTTCTTGCAAATTACTAAAAGCTCCTAATGGAGAAAATATTTTTTATAAAGTATGGAATCTGAAAAAATAAAAAAGGTTGATTCCTCAACCTTTTTTCCGTCTCAATGGACGTATCCTTGAGCCCGATCCGACTTAACGGCCTGTGTCCGGGTGTTTCGGGACGAACCCTCATTTTTCACGTCCGACGATGCAAATATACAACATTCTCTCTCGTTTGTCCATAGTAACCATACAAAAAAAGGCTGCCA
>JAEEQV010000444.1:0-2060 GCA_016285445.1 Bacteroidales bacterium | reverse complement strand
TGTCGTGCCCAATGGCGTAACCTTTTCAATTTCATTCCAATCCTCATCGTAATCGGTAGCATATTCCACATAATCACGGATTTTGTTTTGTGACAAAGTCACATTGCCTTTCCAGCAAATTTTCTTTATTGGCTTATATTGGAACGACAATTCCACACCATAGCGGTAACTTGTCTTTACATTTTCCAGAATGGCGTCGCCCATATCATTCAATTTTCCCGTCTGAACTAACTGATTATCATAGTACATTCCGAAGAAATTCGTAGTAAAAGATAATCGGGCGTTTGCATAGGTGCAACCCAATTCTAAGTCATACAAAGATTCAGGCAGCAATTCTTTCGCGTCGGCTAATTTTGCCGCGTCTTTCAAGTTGGCACGAGTCGGCTCGCGATTCGCCATAGACAAAGACGAGATGAACAAAAACTTTTTATGTCTATATCGCAAACCCAATTCAGGGTTGAAGAATTTCCAGTTAAACGTATGGTTCATTGCCGTCAAATCGTCGTCAAAACCACTCATTTCGTAATTAATGGTACGATACTGCAATTCTCCCAAAAGCGTAAGTTTTTCTTTGTTGTATTTACTTCGTGCAAATACGTTCATTTCCTTTTTCAAACCGTTGTTTTCATAATAATTATGAGAAATATCGGTCACCGTATCGTCTTGAATCCAAATGACTTGACCAAAGTGGTCGCCATCGTAAATGCTATATGAACTACCCAATGAATACGTTATTCTGCGAGGTTTGTACGAAACAGCGGCAACGTAGCCATATTGAATGTTGTCCAACGCTTTCTGGCGAATCAAATCGTGAACGGCGGGAGCAAAACCGTAATTTTGCAATTTCGCATCATCCTTATATTGTTCATAATAGCCCTCGCCTTTCGTTGCAAACAAAGATACACTCACTGCCGTTTTTCGTGTCCACGATTCGGTAGGACGCATTGTGTCCTTCTCATACTTATACGTAAGCGAATAGCGTGTCTGGGTGTAATTATCCGACTCATTACTATAGAATTTCTCATTGCCTTCGTCATCTATATAGCGACCGGCACTGTTGTACGTCGGGTCGGAATCCCATTTTTCCGATGGCAATCCTTCCCACGTGATTCCCGTCTTTTGCTTGCCATACAAGACTTTTGCCTGCAAAGCAGAAAAATCGTTCACCTTATACGTGGCAGCAACGTCAAACGACTGCAAATGCGCCTTTCCACGTTGTACCCAACCATCGGAATGAACGGTTCCAAAGTGCATATCAAACATAAAATGGTTGCCAAGTAAGCCCGTACCCACGGCAGCCGAAACCTTGCGAGTGCCGAACGAGCCAATTGTTCCCGAAACTTGTCCATACATTTCTTCCGATGCATCCTTGGTGTCGAAGTTCATAGAAGCACCAAACGACGACGGACCACTACCCGAGGTGGCAACACCACGGCTAAGTTCTATCTTACTGACTGCTGACGAGAAATCACCCAAATTGACAAAATACACGTCCTGCGACTCGGCATCGTTCATAGGAATACCGTCAATCGTAATGTTCATACGGGAAATGTCGGTACCACGCACACGCATTCTCGTATAACCCAAGCCCGTTCCCGTTTCTGACGTAGCAACCAACGATGGCGTATGGTCAAGCAAGAACGGAATATCCTTTCCCATTACGGTTTCCGACACATCGGAAATAATAGTAGAGGTTGTTTTTGTCGTCGTTGCTGTCACCAAAATCGGATCGGAATGTTCCAATTCAAGTGTAACATTGTATTGCGGTTCCTTCACAACAACAGATCTATATGCTGTCTGATAGCCAACATACGAATACTCTATCTGATCACCCACCCGAACCTTGATTTGATATTCTCCATTATAAACGGTCAGCTGCACGTCGTTGGTACGCAAATTACACACGTAGGCGGCAATCAATGGCGTTCTATCGACACCATAGACTCTACCCGTCAAATTAAATTCCTGAGCAAAAAGATTGCTAAACAAAATAACAGAAATTAAAGCACTTACTATTCGTTTCATACTATTAAACATTAAAATTACTATGAATAGAGCAT
>JAEEQV010000443.1:0-2067 GCA_016285445.1 Bacteroidales bacterium | reverse complement strand
ATGCGTAATTCGTCGGCTCGTGTCCATTTTTCGTTACACCAAAACGGGTGATTGTTTGTGCATTTTATTTGCGTTCCGTTCGACAGTGTGAGCGTAATCATGGGATACAAGTCAACCTTATGTTTCATCACATTGAGGACGACGGCAGTGTCAATCGTTTGTGATTCAGTGTCGTACGCCATTATCACATCGTTTATTTGTATTTTGTCAATGTTTACTTTTCGGGAGTCGCACAATTCAACAGTGGTGTTTTTGTCGAAACAAGTTTCATACATTAGAATCAAAGTATTTGGCATTTCTTTGTTAAATCTGTCGAGATAGTATTCAATTTGCGATTGACATATTTGGAGCGATTTTAAATTCTTTAATTTAAATAATCCATTAGGCAGAGAATCCATTTTGGGCCAATCACTACAAGAACCATACCCCCCAATGTACAAGGCGTCTATTTGTTGTAAAAGTTGCAAGTTTTGAGGTAGGTTCGTTTCCCAAATTTTTATTTCTTTCAGTGGCTTTATTTTCGATAGTAGTTGTATTGTCGCTTCCCTATCTGCAACACGTGCTCCGCTTATGTCAATGTATGTTAAGTTTGGCAATTGTAATAGTTCATTGGGCAAGGGTTGTAGTTCACATTCTCTTAATAATGTTATTTTTTTTATTTTTTTACACTGAAATATCTCAATTGGTGGTTGTTTACCTGCGTAGTTACCAGAATACGTTATTTCTGTTAACCTCGGCAATTGTGTCAGTTTGTAAATATGTTTACGAACGATTGAATCATATATGGGAGCATCATTTTTGTCAGTATTATTCCAGCCATAAGATAGTGTAAATTTTTCCAAGTTTTTGTATTTGTCAAGATTGCGAAGTATGGAGTCAACAGTGCTGAAGTTTTTGTTATAACAAGAAATTTGTAAAGAATAAGTGGTTACATACGAGGTATTTTCAAAATTTTTTTCCGAAACTTTTTTGCCATTGTCATAATATTCTATTCGTAATGTATCGCCATATTGATTGAGGTGAATTTGGGCACCGTCCAATTTGTTGTCTTTATAGTTGCAAAACACTTTTTCGGTGCTGTCCTTCGTCCAATACATCGCTTTCCCTTGCTGTAACCCCTGTTTATAGTAAACAGTTCCGTAGGCACCATAATTATATCTATCAAATGGGTCTGTGTAATACCAGTAATGTTTAAATTCTCCGTCAATTTTGTTGTTTACATAAGTGGTTTCAGTTCTTTTAACCCCATTTCTTAAATAATACGTCCACGGCCCGTTTAATTCACCATTTTTGTAGGAGCATTTTGTTTGTATGTTGTGGTTATCGTAATAATATGTCCAAACGCCGGAAAACTTGCCGTTTACCACGGAACCTTCTGCCGCTAACAAGGTAAAGGCGGTGTCTGCATAAATTTCATATTGACCATCTTTCAAATTTGTGACAGATTCTTCAAGGACTATTGGCCAACGTTTGTTGTACCAGGCAGTAACACAATTGTAGCGGTCCAAAATTTGAGACCGCTCGGATTTACTAATATATGTGGTATCGAAGAAACTAATCTTTTCTTGGCAGAAAGCACTTGCCGCACAAAACAAGAACACGAGAACGAAGAATGTTTTTTTCATTTTTTTATTTTGAATAGTTCATAACAAAGCAGTTTGTAAATGTATTATTTTTATTTTTGTATTCCAAACAATATTGATTTTGAAACCTTTTCGTTCCATACTGCCGATTTTCTTTTTCCTCCTCTCGCTCGGGGCGGTGGGGCAAAAGGATTGTAAATGTTTTTGGGTGGTGCTTGACGAGGGAATTGAAATGTTGTCCTTGGGTGCAAATGTTGATGAATTCCATTACGGCAGAAAAACTTTTTATCGAATAGAACCAGTAATACCGAGTTGTTCGTTAGGAGTGCAACCCATAGTAATATTATTAGACTCCATTGGTGGGAATAATAAGTCTTCGGGACCTATTTTTATTAATTGGCATGGAAGTAATAATTCAACAGAATTATTGTATTTAACACAAGATTATTATTCGTATAACTGTTACTTTCATACTCACATAAAC
>JAEEQV010000442.1:0-2070 GCA_016285445.1 Bacteroidales bacterium | reverse complement strand
ATTTCATTTTCCATCGTAATTCCGTAGAAAAGAGTCCTTTTTTCAAGTATGAAGCCACAAATGGATGAACTTTCACTACAATTTTCTTATACGATGTATTCTTGCGAATATATGAAATCTCGTTTTCTATTTCTAATGGCAAATTGACCGATGGTGCGACAATGCCTGTTCCGTTGCACGACGGACATGTTTCGTTTGTGTTCGTCTTTTGCTCTGGTCTCACGCGTTGACGGGTGATTTGCATCAATCCGAATTTTGTCAATGGCAGAATGTTGTGTTTCGCTCTGTCCTCTGCCATTGCTTCTTGCATTGTCTCGAACAATTTGATTTTGTTATCATTGTTTTTCATATCGATAAAATCAACGATAACAATTCCTCCTAAATCGCGAAGACGGATTTGTCTTGCTATTTCTATGGCAGAAGCAAGATTTACTTCAATAGCGTTTCCTTCCTGGTCTTTGTCGGCCTTCGTCCTATTTCCGCTGTTGACGTCAATCACGTGTAACGCTTCCGTTTTCTCTATGATTAAGTATGCACCGCTTTTTACAGGAATAGTTCTTCCGAAAGAACTCTTAATCTGTCGTTCTATGCCGTATTGTTCAAAAATAGGAGGGCCGGCAGAGTATAGTTTTACATTCTTTTCTTGGTCTGGAGCAATAGATGCAATGTATTCACGAACTTCTTCAAAGAGAGCCTTGTCATTTACAATAATATCGGTGTACGTGGGATTATAAATGTCTCGTAACAGAGAAGAAACTCTGTCAACTTCTCGCTGAATGAGATACGGCGTTTTGTTTTTAACCTCACGGATTTTTTGTAGAATAAGTTCCCACTTAGCAACTAATTCGTTTATTTCTTTTTCGATAGATTCTAAGCTGCAACCTTCCGCGGCGGTACGAATAATGGCTCCATAATTTTGTGGAATCAATGTTCGTGTAATTTTACGAAGACGATTTTTCTCTTCGTTTAATTCTATTTTCTGTGAGATTGAAATTTTATTGGAAAAGGGGAGTAGTATGATATTTCTGCCTGCCAATGAAATTTCGGAACTTAGTTTAGGTCCTTTTGTCGAAATAGGTTCTTTTGCTATTTGAACCAAAATGTGATCGCCAATCTGTAAAATATCGGAAACGGCGCCATTTTTATCAATATCAGCTTCTTGTTCCAGGTCCGAGAACTTTTGAAGCTTTTTCCCTTCAATAATTGTTTTTACCGTGGTATGAAGTGTTTTGAACTGCGGACCTAAATCATTGTAATGAAGAAATGCTGCATGTTCGTAACCTAAATCCACGAACACAGCATTTAAGGAAGGAATGACTTTTTTTATTTTTGCGAGATAAATGTCTCCAACCGCAAAGTTTACCGTGTTGTTGCTCGAAACATATTCCATTAGCTTATTATCTTCTAATAATGCTATATCAACAACCTGTCCTTGTTCCCGTATTACAATGCTCTTACTCACGATATAGTAGTTACAAATAATCCATTATTGATAGCAATAATGGATTATTTTATGATTGAACTAAGAATAATAATTATTTCTTCTTATGACGATTCTTTCTTAGACGTTTTTTTCTTTTGTGCGTCGCCATTTTGTGACGTTTATGTTTCTTTCCGTTAGGCATAACTTAATCCTCCAATTATTTATTGTTATTTTTTACTACTGAAACAAATGTTTTTGCTGGCTTGAATGCTGGTACATTGTGAGCAGGAATTTTCATCGTTGTATTCTTGATGATGTTTCTTGCTGTCTTTTCGGCACGTTTTTTTACAACAAAACTACCAAAACTACGAAGGTAAACATTATTTCCTTCTTTTAAAGCTTTCTTAATTGCGTCCATCGAAGTTTCAAGTACTTTTTGTACCACTACTTTCTCAACTCCTGTTTTTTTAGAAACCTCGTTTACGATATCTGCTTTTGTCATTTCTTTTTTTATTTAAATTGTTACTAATTGTCTTTCTAATTCGCCTGCAAATTTACATTTATTAATGTAATAATCAAATATTTACCAATTTTTATTTTGACAAAATTGGGTCTCCTTCATCTTTCGCCTCATAAAAACAATTTCT
>JAEEQV010000441.1:0-2071 GCA_016285445.1 Bacteroidales bacterium | reverse complement strand
TTAGTATTCGTTGTATTCGTTATGTCCATTATACCCGTTATATCCATTATATCCGTAGAGACGTTGCGCGCAACGTCTCTACAACGCAATCATACAACGCAAAAAATCATTCATTGAATTTGTATTTCCTTAATTCCGAAGTTAAAAAAAAATAAAATCGGCAAAATATTGACAACAAAACAGTTATAATATTTTGCCGTTACAAATATTTCACTTAAATTAGTGCTGCCAAACATAAAACAAAAGTGAAATATGAGGACAAAGGTAATACAAAAAAGCACACGAACAACACCACTCGCAGGAATTTTTTTCATCGAAGAGTATTTCGATAAATACGGCATCGGCGAACTTTGCAACAAAGTACTTGGCAGCCGCGCAAAACAAGCGCATTATTCGTATTCGGACATCATCAAAAGCCTTTGGACAATACCTTTTACCGGCGGTCAGGCACTGGAAGACATTAACAATCAGACAGGTAAGGTATTAAAACAGAGACCAGGCGCACATATTCCCAATGCGGACACACTTGGATATTCGATGAAAAAACTTGCCACGAACAACTTGGAGGTCAAGACCACCGTCCAAACATACAACTGCAATCGCAACGCCAAACTTTGTACGCTGATTATCCGTATGATGCTGATGCTCAATATATTGAAAGCATACAAATCATATGATTTCGATTTCGACAACCAACTAATCCCCACTGAAAAATACGATGCCAAATACTCGTATAAAAAATGCTTCGGCTATTTCCCCGGTGTCGCGTTCATAAACGGGTTGCCTTTCAACATCGAAAACAGGGACGGAAACATGAACGTCAAAACCAACCAGGCCGAGTTCTTAGAAATGAGCTACAACCAGATTGAAGAATACAACATCGGAATCAATCGTTCAAGAATGGACGCAGGAAGTTATAGCGAAGAAATCGTTGATGTCGTTGCGCGCCACAGCGAGAAATTCTACATCCGCGCCGTCAAATACAACAACCTGATGGCTCAGTTACAGACGGTCTCCACATGGCGAGAAGTCGAATTGAATTATGAAAAGTGTGAGGTTGCCTCTATTCCGTTCACGTCCTTCTTTGAGGACAGAAACTACCGCCTTGTTGTTCAGCGAACTGAAACTAACGACCCTCAGGGCGACCTTTTCTTCGGAAAAAAGTACGTTGTCAGAACAATTCTGACCAACGACTGGGATTCTTCCGAAGAGGAAATAATCGCATACTACAACCAGCGCGGCAATATAGAACGTCAGTTCGACATCCAAAACAACGACTTCAACTGGGCGCATCTGCCGTTTTCTGACATGAAGAACAACACTGTATTCATGTTCCTGATGGCAATGGCGAGGATTTTCTTTGATTTTGTAAAAACGCAGGTAAACAAGGTGTTCGGAAACATCGTCCCTCTGAAATGCCGTATGAAACGCTTCATCTTCAAGTTCGTTAACGTTGCCGGGAAATGGATTCGACAGGCAAGACAGAACATACTGGTCTTATACTCCGATGCGCCTTACAAACAACTCTTATGCTGAAAAACTGATTTTCTTGTTACTCTTACTTCCCAAATTTGGGTGGGGGAAGTTTTGCCCATATAACTCATTAAAAGTAAAATATACTTTGCTTATGCTCGTTTGTGTCTGAAAATCGTCCTTATAAAATTTGTTGAATTATACAAAAATAAGACCTTCGGAATTAAGGATTTATACGCAATTGTCCTTGGCTTAGTATTTTTATAAAGTTTTCTCTATATGTAATGTACTGTTCTATTTGTCTTGTGTTTTCATATTGCTTTTCCGCTTCATTGTATCTCTTATGATTAAAGAAAGAATACGAAAAATCACTAAATTCCGATGCTTGCCCAGATAGGTATAAAACTAATATACGACGCATTCCATCTTTATCCCTCGCACTAAACAATGTGCCATTTCTCCTAAATCTAAGTATCTCGATGTCAAAAATCTCATCAACAAAATCATCAAATATTTTTGTTTCTTTTTCCAATTCACTTTTTAACATATCAATATTTGCATTTATCTGGTTGATAGCATTGGGTATTATTTTTTTGAT
>JAEEQV010000045.1:0-11294 GCA_016285445.1 Bacteroidales bacterium | reverse complement strand
AGGAGTTCAGAATCAATTGCGTTTCGGTTGGAAATCCCCACTGCGTGGTGTTCCGCGACGAATTGAATCAGGAGGAACTTTTGAAATATGGTCCTATTATCGAAACCGACAAAATGTTTCCGAACCGCACCAATGTGCAGTTTGCCCATGTTGTAAATCGTAATTTGGTGGAAATCAAGATTTGGGAACGAGGCGTTGGAAACACTTTGGCTTCGGGAAGTTCGTCGTGTGCCGTTGCGTCGGCAATGCGGAAAAACAATCTGGTTGACAAGGATGTAACCATCCGTATGCCGGGTGGTGAATTACAGATTTCCATTGACGAAGAATGGAACATAAAAATGACAGGTCCTGTTGAGGAAATTTGTTCAGGGGTGTTCTGTAAGGAAATGCTTTTGAAGTAAAGATGGTCAAATATTAATTTATATATTTGCAAGGAATAAAAATAAAATAATTAATGGCAAAAGTTTCATCAACACAATTATTGAAAGCGATAGTTGAAGGAATCAAGGAAAAGAAGGGAAAAAACATCGTAAGTCTTGATTTCAAGAAAATAGATAATGCTATTTGCCGTTATTTTGTAATTTGCGAGGGTGATTCGTCAACGCAGGTTGATGCTATTGCCGACGAGGTGGAGGATTATGTGCGCAAGAAGACGGGCGAGAAGGTCTGGGGAAGCTCGGGCTACGAAAATGCCGAATGGATTTTTCTCGATTATGGCGACGTGATTGTACATGTGTTCCAACCTCACATTCGTGAATATTATAAAATAGAAGATTTGTGGGCTGATTGTCCTAAAAAAGAATATAACAACGAGGATTAAGAATATGGCAGAAGAAAAAAAATCTGATACAAAAAAGGAGGAAAAGATGGAGGAAAAAAACGACAAAGATTTTAAATCTCCTTTTGACCATCCGAATTTCAAAAATTTTAAAAATCCGAAAAATAACGGAAACAACAGTTGGATTTATGTTGTGTTGTTGGTGGTTTTCGCCATTTTCTCCTTTATGGATTTTAGCGGCAGTGCAAAGAAAATCACTTCCACGGAATTTGAATCAAAATTGCGTAACGGCGAGATAGAAAAAGTTGTTGTCGTCAATCGCGAATATGTTGATATTTACTTGACGGCAAGCAATACGGGACATGGTGTTGCTTCACCCGATTATACCATGACGATTGGCTCTCTTGAAAGTTTTGAACGAAAACTGGAAAATACCAATGTCAATATCGAATATCAGACAAAACATAATTACGTGGCTGAAATTATCGGCTGGATACTTCCGCTGGTATTGTTGGTCGTTGTCTGGATGTTTTTTATGAAACGTATGGGTGGTGGCTCCAGCAGTGGTGGCGGTGGCGGCATTTTTAACATTGGAAAGTCACGTGCAAAATTGTTTGAGAACGAGGACAAGGTTAAAACCACGTTCAAGGATGTTGCCGGTCTTGAAGAAGCCAAAGTTGAGATTCGCGAGATTGTTGATTTCTTGAAAAATCCGAAAAAATATACCGAACTGGGTGGTAAGATTCCTAAGGGAGCATTGTTGGTAGGCCCTCCGGGAACAGGTAAGACGTTGTTGGCAAAGGCCGTGGCAGGCGAGGCTGGAGTGCCTTTCTTCTCGTTGGCTGGCTCCGATTTCGTTGAGATGTTCGTCGGGGTTGGTGCCGCTCGCGTACGCGATTTGTTTCGTGAGGCAAAATCAAAGGCGCCATGTATTATTTTCATTGACGAAATTGATGCCATAGGACGTGCTCGTGGTAAAAACGGATTCAATACCAATGATGAACGTGAAAGCACGCTGAATCAGTTGCTTACCGAAATGGACGGGTTCGGAACCGATTCGGGCGTGATTGTCCTTGCAGCGACAAACCGTGCCGAAATACTTGACAAGGCGTTGTTGCGTGCAGGTCGTTTCGACCGTCAAATCAATGTGGAACTGCCCGATTTGAAAGAACGCGAGCAGATTTTTGACGTGCATTTGCGCCCGTTGAAGTTCAATGCGGAAATAAAATCTTCATTCTTGGCAAAACAAACACCTGGGTTCTCTGGTGCCGATATTGCCAATGTGTGTAACGAAGCCGCTTTGATTGCCGCTCGTCGTGATAAGAAAATGATTGAAAAACAAGATTTTCTTGATGCGATTGACAGAATTGTCGGCGGCCTTGAAAAGAAAAATAAAATAATGACACAGGCCGAGAAACGCACGATTGCATTCCACGAAGCAGGTCACGCAACACTGAGTTGGTTCTTGGAATATGCTCATCCACTGATTAAAGTTACTATCATTCCTCGTGGACGTGCTTTGGGTGCCGCATGGTATTTGCCCGAAGAACGACAGATTGTGACGAAAGAGCAGATTCTTGACGAATTGTGTGCTACGTTGGGCGGTCGTGTCGCCGAACAAATCACGTTTGGGAAAATTTCCACAGGTGCGTTGAATGACTTGGAAAAGGTCACCAAACAGGCGTACGCAATGGTGCAATATTATGGAATGAGTGACAAAATCGGTAATCTGAGTTTCTACGATTCCACTGGACAGTCGGAATATACGTTCGGCAAACCATACGGCGAGGAAATGGAAAAACTGATTGATGCCGAAGCACAGGAGATTATCAGAAAATCATATCAACGTGCATACGATATTCTTACGCAGAATCAGGAAGGATTTGTCCGTCTTGCAGAATTGTTGCTTGATAGGGAGGTGATTTTTAGCGAAGATTTGGAGAAAATCTTCGGGAAACGTCCGTTTGCGGAAGAACCAAAGATTGTAGAAGAAACACAAAAAGACAATGAGTAATTCAAAATCAGATAGTTGTAGAGCTCAAATTCTGGGGGATTTGCAAAGTGTGAAAATCACCCCTCGGTATTCATACGAGAAATTGTCGTCGGCAAAAGAATATTTCGTACAACCCGAAGGTGATTTGTGCGAGGCATACTGTGAGAAACTGAAGTTGGTTGCGGGAAAACCGGAAATTGTGTCCTCGGTTGACGACGCATTGGCAAGAGTAAAGGAACTCATAGGTGAAGAGGTATTGTTGTGTAACAATCCTGAATTGTTGAAATTACTTGACGAAAAAGGAATTTCATACAATATTGACCCAGAATATGCTCGTGTGGCAAAATTCTCGCTTACCACATGTGAGGCATTGGCGGCACGTACGGGAAGCATATTGGTTTCGTCGGCTCAGATTGAGGGAAGACGTTTGATCTCGGCTGCTGAAACGCATATCGTTCTGGCGTACGCAAATCAGGTGTGTCCCGACATTCCCGAAGCGATGGATGTGGTAGAACATAAGTTTGGAGATTCGTTTCCGTCGCAAGTTACCATTATAACTGGTCCAAGTAGAACTTCCGATATAGAAAAAACACTTGTGTTGGGTGCTCACGGACCAAAAAACTTATATGTTTTATTAGTAAAAGAATAACGGTATGAAAAATTTCTTTCTTCGCTGCATCACTGGCTTGTTGTACATAGCAGTTGTTACCGCTGCACTGTTTACCACTATGCCGATATTTCTCGCTGTTTTTGGAATTATCATGTTGCTGGCGTTGAATGAATTTTATAAGAATATCAAAATCAAAGGGCTCTCTGTCGATGTGGTTTTGTCGAATGCGCTTGCCGTAAGTATTTACGCTATGCCCATAATGAAATACTACAATGAGTCGTTGTTCCCGACAATGTTGTCAACCTTGCCGTTGGTGATATTCTTTGCCTTGGCGATTTTTGCCGTGGAATTGTTGCGTGACGAAGAAGAACCATTCCATAGGATTGCATTTAGTTTCTGTGGCATTGTGTATGTCGTTCTGCCGTTTACGTTACTTGCATATTACAAGATTGACAATGCGATGATAGATGCGGGATTTGGCTCGTCGCTCATGATTTTTATGTTGTTCTTGTTTACATGGTCCAACGATTCGTTTGCGTATTGTTGGGGTATGTTGTTCGGAAAACATCCGTTGTGTCCGAAAATTTCTCCCAAGAAAACCATCGAGGGCTTTGTCGGCGGTTTGCTTTCTACCGTGATTCTTGCGGTTATCATTGCGTTGAATGTGAAAGTAAACGGTACTATCGCTGAATTTGTCGGTGGGGCAGTGCTGATTGTATTATGTTCTACACTTGGCGATATGGTGGAATCGAAGTTTAAGCGCTACATAGGCGTGAAAGACACGGGAAAAATGTTGCCAGGACACGGTGGCTTCCTTGATCGATTCGATAGCGTGCTGTTTTCTATTCCCGCTATTTATGCATATTGGAATTTGTTTGCCTAAGCAAGCAAAAAAGAACGAGAATTATTAGATTTTCCCCCTTTTTTAACTATTTTTGTTTGGCTTAATTTTAAAAGTAAACAATGAATATTTCGTGGAATTGGCTGAAAGAGTATATTCAGCTTGATTATGATGTTGAAACAGTATCTAAAATATTGACAGATATTGGATTAGAGGTAGAAGGTCTTGAAAAATATCAAACAATAAAAGGTGGATTGGAAGGCATAGTCGTTGGAAAAGTTTTGACGTGTGTCGATCATCCAAATTCCGACCATCTTCATATTACGACGGTTGATGTGGGTGGTCCGGAGATTTTGCCTATCGTGTGCGGTGCACCGAATGTTGCGGCAGGACAAACTGTTGTTGTTGCCACCGAAGGCACAAAACTCTACGATGGCGATACGGAATTTGTGATTAAGAAATCAAAAATTCGTGGCGAGGTTTCTTGCGGTATGATTTGTGCCGAGGACGAGATAGGCGTGGGTACAAGCCACGATGGCATTATGGTTTTGCCAGATACCGTGAAGGTTGGAACCCCTGCTTCGGAGTATTTCAATATAAAGGACGATTATATCTTTGAAATCGGCTTGACGCCGAACCGTATCGATGCTGCTTCGCATTATGGCGTTGCTCGCGATTTGGCTGCCTATTTGAATGTGAACGGTTCTGTGAAATTGCAAAAACCGTCGGTTGAGAAATTTGCTTTGTCAAATACGCAGACTAACCTCAAAGTTGTGGTTGACCGTCCTGACTTATGTCCTCGTTATTCGGGCGTTGTCATTTCGGGTATCAAGGTAAAAGAATCTCCTGAATGGTTGCAGACTCGTTTGAAATCAATTGGCTTGCGTTCTATCAACAATGTGGTTGATGTGACGAATTTCATTCTTCACGAATTGTGTCAGCCGTTGCATGCCTTTGATTTGGCAAAGATTGCGGGAAATGAAATACACGTGAATACGGTTGCCGACAAAACAAAGTTTGTTACGCTCGATGGGGTAGAACGAGAATTGTCGTCGGAAGATTTGATGATTTGCGATGCCGAGAAACCAATGTGTATTGCCGGTGTGTTCGGTGGCTTGGATTCTGGCGTTACGGAAACTACTACGTCGGTATTCCTTGAAAGTGCTTGTTTCAACCCTGTGTCAATTCGTAAGACGGCTCGCCGTCATGGTTTGTCAACCGACGCTTCGTTCCGATATGAACGCGGTATCGATCCGAATATCACCAACTATGCGTTGAAACGTGCCGCATTGTTGATTCAGGAAGTTGCTGGTGGCGAAATCTGCGGACCGATTTTTGACTCTCATCCGGAGAAATTTGATTCGTTCCCCGTTACCTTAAATCTTGACAAGGCATACAGCCTGATGGGCAAGAACATTGGCGACGATGTGTTTAAGAAAATTCTTGCTGGTCTTGAGATTGAAATCGCTGCTGAAAATGGTCGTGAATTGCAGTTGTTGGTTCCGCCATATCGTGTTGACGTGCAACGTGCCGAAGACGTTGTTGAAGACGTGTTGCGTATTTATGGCTACAATAATATTGAATTTTCAACGAATCTTCATGCTGCGATAACCTATTCTAATGGCGTGAATCAAACCAAGGTCCGCAATATGATTGCCGACATGCTCGTTGATAGCGGTTGGTATGAAATAATGAATAATTCACTGACAAATTCTTCGTATTATGCTGATTTACAGAACGATTGCAAGAATCATCTTGTGAAACTTCTTAATCCGTTGGGTGCGGAATTGGATTGTATGCGTAATACAATGTTGTTCAGTATGTTGGAGGTTGTTGCTCATAACCAGAACCGTCAGCAATTGGATTTGTCGCTGTTCGAATTTGGTAGTGTGTATTATACCAAAGGAACAGAAGGCTCTGTTACCGACAAATATGGGGAATCCCGTCAGTTGGCTTTGTGCGTTACGGGAAAACAAGCACCGTTATATTGGGCTGAAAAACAACAAGATACCGATATTTTCGTATTGAAGTCAGCCGTGCTCAAAGTGTTGACGAAACTCGGAATGTCGAATATCCAGTTTGCACCAAAAAGCGACGATATGTTGTCGGGATTGGAATGTACCATTTTGAACAACAAATGCGTGGCTCGCTTGGGTGTGGTTTCTAAACAATTGCTGAAGAAATTCGACATCGACAAACAAGTGTTCTTCGCTGAAATATACTGGGATGTTTTGCTTGCAAATTATCGTCAGAAAGTTCAATACAAGGAATTGCCACAATTCCCGTCGGTACGACGTGATTTGGCATTGTTGATTGATTCGAAAGTACAATTTGAACAAATCAAGAAAATCGCATTCTCAACTGAAAAGAAATTGTTGAAGCAAGTGTCGGCATTCGACGTGTACGAAGGCAAGGGTATTCCTGCAGGAAAGAAATCGTATGCAATTTCATTCTTGTTGCAGGATGACCAAAAGACCTTGACTGATGGTCAAATCGACAATGTGATGAATCGTCTGATTGCAAATTATCAGAAAGAATTAGGTGCCGAATTGCGATAAAAAACTTGAAAAAGTTTCAAAACGAAAATAATTAACGTATATTTACGTTGCTATTTGTGTTAATGAGAAAGTTAGTAGTATATATAGCTCTTGTGTTGATGTCGTTTGTGTGCGGGGCACAGAAACTGCATCAGATGAACTTTGAACCGATAACTATGGAAGACGGTTTGTCGCAGGTTAGTATCAATTCAATCTTGCAAGACTCTACTGGCTTTTTGTGGTTTGCCACACTCGATGGTCTTAACCGTTACGACGGCTATTCGTTCAAGGTGTTTAAGCCGGTTGCGAACGACACCACGTCAATTTCAAGTAACCGTATTCTTTGTCTGTTTCAAGATTCCTACGGAAAAATTTGGATAGGAACGCTTGGTGGTGGTTTGAATGAATACAATCCTATCACGGAAACGTTTACGCGGTATATGCACAATCCTAACGACGAAAATTCGTTGAGCAACAACGATGTGTATGACATTACCGAAGACGACGAGGGTATTCTGTGGATTGCAACCTATGGCGGCGGTTTGAATAGATTCGATAGAAACACACATCAGTTTACGGCGTACAAACATAATCCGAGCAACCTCAATTCAATTGGTAGCAACCAGGTGAGGGTTGTGAGCAAGGATAAGTTTGGCAATTTGTGGATTGGCGTGAATGAAGGTGGGGGATTGGATAAGTTCGACAAACAGACGGGCTTGTTCCAGCATATTGATTTCATCGCCCACGATATTATGAGTATTGAAAACGACAGGTACGGAAATCTGTGGATTGGAACGTATTATGGCGGTTTTGGCGTGCTAAACCCCGAAACCTATACATATACGGTGTTTGAGAACAATCCGAAAGATACGCTTTCGTTAAGTAATAATATTGTATGGACATTCTTTGAGGATACGTTATCAAATATAATGTACGTCGGAACTCGTGGTGGCGGCTTGAATATGTATGATTTGGCGACGAAACAATATTTGGGTTGCGAGAAAATGCACCAACACGAATATTCCCTTTCTTCAAACAACATCCTTTCGGTTTTGCGTGATAAGTCGGGTGTGCTTTGGGTTGGTTCCGAAACCGCTGGTTTGTGTAAGTACAATACTCATCGTAAGAAATTCTCCATCTTGCATCCAAGTTTGGATTTCAATTCGGAGTTGACTTCGGATAATGTGATGTCGATTCTGGAAATTAAGGATTTGTCGCCTGTTCACGACGGACATTTTCTTGTGGGAACTCGTGGTGCTGGTTTGCTGTATTATGACAAGAATTTTAACATCATTCGCACATATCAGTGTTCAAAGGACGACAAGGATAGTTATAATGTGATAACTTCCATCGTGCAGGATCCTCGTGGTTTCTTCTGGTTGGGAACCGACGGAAACGGTCTGATTCGTTTTTCGTTGGATAAAGGAGTTTTGGATCATTATTCTTATGTGGAAGATACTCGCAATGTGTTGTCAAACAATGCAGTGACTGCCATGTGTCTTGATAATGAGTTACGTTTGTGGGTGGGAACCTACGGTGGCGGTTTGTGTAAGTTCGAATGGGAAAAAGGCAAGTTTACCACATACGACGTAAATCCTGACAACTTTATGCGTAATGTGATTTGGTGCGTTATGCAGGATTCACAAGATATGATTTGGGCAGGAACCAACGGTCGAGGCGTTATGTGCGTGAATCCACGGAACGATACTGTCACGTTCTTTACTCAGGATAGAAACAATCCTAATTCACTGAATAGTGAGATAGTGTATTCGTTATTGGAAACGGGTAATGGAACATTTTGGGTTGGTACGGGTGGTGCCGGTATCTGTAAGTTCAACCGTCGTGAAAAGACGTTCCAGTCTTATACGAAACGCTCTCATGGTTTAACCAACGATATGGTGTTGGCTATGCAGGAAGATAAGCGTGGCAATTTGTGGATAAGTACTTGTTACGGTATTTCAAAGTTTGCTCCTTTCGCCGAGACGTTTACAAACTATAACAAGTCTGACGGATTGCAAGGCAATTCTTTCAACGAACGTTCTTCATTCAAGTCGTCGAATGAACTGATGTTTTTTGGTGGCGTTCAGGGGTTGTCGTATTTCATTCCCGACAGCATTACCAATGATTCTTATATAGGAAGGGTTGTCATTACCGAATTGAAGATTTATAACAAAACCGTAGAAATAGGCGAGGAGATTCAAGGCGAAGTCGTTTTGGATCAGTCTATTACGACGATTGGTGAATTAAAACTTTCGTATAAGCATAATTTCTCTATTGACTTTTCAATATTGAATAACGTGGCTCCGTCGAAGGTCCGCTATAAATATAGATTAGTCGGCTTTGACGAGGATTGGAACTATACCGATGCGAACAAACGTACCGCCACATATACGAATTTGACTGGTGGCGACTATGTGTTTGAGGTTACGGCTACAAATAACGACGGTGTTTGGAGCGATGAAATCACGCAGTTGAAAATCACTATTGTTCCTCCGTTCTGGAAAACGACGTGGTTCTATTCGTTGCTGATTTTGATTTTTGGATTGAGTATTTATGTGTACGTGAAATATCGTGAGCATTTATATAAAGAGGAAAATGCAAAATTGGAACGTTTGGTTCGTGAACGTACCAAGGAAATCGAGCAACAGAAGGAAACATTGAAAGTGCAAAGTGATTTGCTTACGCTCAATAACGAGGAATTGTCGAAGTCAAACCGTTTGATTAAGGATAGTATCAGTTACGCAAAACGTATCCAAGATGCTATTTTGCCTCCAATGCACTTGTTGCAGGACTATTTCCCGAATGCGTTCGTGCTGTTCAAGCCACGCGATGTGGTAAGTGGTGACTTCTATTGGTTCTTTGAAAAAGAAGACAAGTTGTATGTTGCTGCTGTTGACTGTACGGGTCACGGTGTTCCTGGTGCATTCATGTCGATGATTGGAGCTACCTTGTTGCAACAACTTACTTATAAGAAATTGCGTGCCCCTGGGGAAATTCTCGACAAACTCAACGATGGTGTGCGTTCTGCGTTGAATCAAAAGGAAAATGCCTCGCCCGATTCGCAGGAAGATGGTATGGATATAACCCTTTGTTTGATAGACAAGACGGCCAAGACGGTGCAACTTGCTGCTGCCAACCACGTCGCGTATGTTGTGTATGATGACATAATAGAAACGATTGAAGGCGATATGGCTTCGGTGGGCGGTTCTATCACGTCGGAAAAGAATACCTACACAACGCATACGTTCTCGTATAAACCAGGCGCTCGCTTGTATATGTTCTCCGACGGGTACCAAGACCAGTTTGGTGGTGAAAATAATAAGAAATTCTTGGGTATCCATTTCAAGAAATTGTTGTTTGATACGCGCTCATTGTCAATGGAAAAACAATGTGAAACGCTTGATACGACATTTGAAGAATGGAAGGGTAAAAGAAAACAAATCGACGATGTACTTGTCTTGGGTATCGAACTTGAATAAAAAAATAAACCTTTTTATAGTGACGACATACAGTATTTGTATGTCGTTTTTTTCGTTTGCTCAATCTGGTCATCGTGCACCAAATGTGCCGCCAATACCCGATTTACGGGTTGAGATGCCAACTTTGCCAGAAAATGTTGCTACAGACAATGCAAAAGATGGCGCGTTTCAGTTTGCCTATCCGTTTGAGGTTTCCATTTCCAAGAATGATATTCAGCCAATCGCAAAAAATGATACATTATATTATAATGTATATATTCATTCTCAAGGTGCCTATTCGCTGAATCTGATTTTTGAAGACGTACATTTTCCTAACAATGCCTCGTTGCGTCTGTCGGGTTCTGATTCTACATATCTTATAATGTATAGTGCTGTCGATGTGAAACAATCGTCGGTGTTGCCCACGCCCTTGATTGACGGTGATGAAGTGCATATTACCTATGCTGAGCCGAAAAATCAGGCAGAGGGAACGTGGCGTATCGTGCAAGTGGCCCATGATTTCACGGGAATATTAAAGAAATCCGAGTTGAAATCCTCGTCTTCGCAATGCAACGTCGATATAAATTGTCCCGATGGCAAGGATTGGCAGGTTGAGAAACGTGCCGTGTGCAAAATGCTCATTCAAGGTATTACCGTGTGTACGGGTACGTTGATGAACAATACGGCACAAGACAAGACACCCTATATCTTGACAGCAAACCATTGCGTGGCAAGTGATAAGAAGGCGGAACGAACCGTGTTTTATTTCGATTACGAAAATGCGACCTGTGGCAAGGATTCTTCCGTGAGTTCCGAGAAAACTATTTCTGGCTCAACATTGGTGGCAACGTCGCCCGATGGCAAACTTGACTTTTCGTTGCTCAAATTAAATGCTGCTCCTCCCGAGTCATACAATATATATTATGCTGGTTGGTCTCGGTCCGATGAGGTAGGGAAGGGGACTGCGTGTATTCATCACCCCAAAGGTGACGTGAAGAAAATTTCTGTCGCAAATGAGAAACCGACAACCGTTAATTTCAAAACGTCGGCGTTCACCTATGCACCTGACGGTCATTG
>JAEEQV010000044.1:0-11297 GCA_016285445.1 Bacteroidales bacterium | reverse complement strand
AAATCGCAAACCAAAACCTGAAATCTGGGGTGTATTTTGTGAGCGTAGAGGGAGAGACGGTGAAGGTTTCGGTACAATAACGATGGTGGAAATTCTGTAAGGCTGCCATATTATGACAGCCCTACATTGCATCATGAGAATAGTCGGAACACAGTACATTTGCACAATTCCGTGATAAAAATCGTAGGGCTGTCACACTGTGGCAGCCTTTTTGTGCAATCAGGTGGTTATAGCAGATTCCTCCCTTCGGTCGGAATGACGGGGCAAGTGGGAAAAGAAGGAAGGTATAAAAATAAAAATCCCTGAAAGTGGGAGTCTTTCAGGGATTCGGAAAAAACTATAATGAATCAGAAATCTATTTTCTTGTATTCACCGTGCTTCTTGTACTTGATGTTCTTGTAGAAGAAGTTACTTTTGAGTTGTTTGAGCTGTTGCTTGTGCGAACAGTTGTGTTTGACTTAGTATCACTTTTAGGTGCCGGACTGCTCGGTTTTACTGCAGGTTTTGCTTCGTTTTTAGCAGGAGCAGGCTTTGCAGTGCTATGTGCAGTTGGCGTAGCTGCCTTGTGATTCGTTCTTGGTGCCGAAGGAGCATCGTGTTTCGGAGCTGGCTTTGGAGCGGGTGCTGCCTTATGAGGAGCAGGCTTTGGAACTGGAGCAGCCTTATGAGGTGCTGGCTTCGGTGCAGGAGCGTGATGGTGATGAGCCGGTTTTGAGTGATATACTGGTACCGGTGCATGTACTCGTCTTGGATATGGAGTCAAGTCAACTATGATAGTTGCAGGAGCATCTTTCTCCGTTGAAATGTACATCTTGTTATCACCTGTAAATGTTGCATATACCGTTGAACGACGTGGAATGTTAATTGTGTAATCATACAACAGTTCTGAGTAAGCACCTTCTGTGTAAATTTCCAAATTGTAACGTCCACTTGGGATATAACCAACATCTACTTTGCTTTTGTATGAATAGTATTTTTCACCATTTACATACACTGAAAAAGGAGCATCAATTTTTCCTTTTACTATTAATTCCGACGCAAACATGTAAGCTGAGCTACATACAATTGCTAAAGTTACCATTAAACGTTTCATGACTCTGTCCTCCTATACTTTACGTTTCACTTATTCGTTTTGTAAGGACAAAATCAAATAGCGTGCCAAACTTTATTCGGATAGTAAATCTGAGAAATCGATAATAACTTCAGGATGCTTTACTTTCTCTTCTAAACGTCTCTTAATCAGCGCAATCTGATCTTCCAGATAATAGATTTGCCATTCTGAATAAATTCGTTTATTATATGATAGATTCGTTATGCGATTTACAATATCGTTCCTATATGCAGTTGCCTCTTTCGTTAACGGGCTATATCTCCGTGCATCATTTTGCGCAACTTTCACTACCGATTCAAACTCCTTGTACCAGGCAGGATAATTTTTCAAGAGATATTTATATTTCGTTATGTTATCATCTTTCAGCAATGCAGAGTCAAGCATCTCAAGGTTGGTATTGATTACCTCGACGTTACATTTTCTATACAACAGCCCATTCAAATACTTACGGCAATATTTGATTCGCAACGATTCGGGAATGCTATTCAATTTTGCCAACGAATCTTGCAGATACTTTATTTCAGCATCTTTCCTACTCATTGCATTTTTACACTCACTTTCCGAAATCATAGTTTCTTTCTCATAATCATCATCATTCGTCTGAACAACTTTCTCGGTATTTCCAAATGTGTAAGAAATACCTACTGTAACGGTAGCAAACATATCTTTCTTACCTCCAATGTAAGCGTCGAGTTTGTCGGAATTTACGTAAACCCTATTTACGTCAAGTACAAAAGCAACATTGGGATTATAGGCGTATTCAACGCCAATACCGTGAGGAATCATCCATTCACAAGTCGCAGATTCCGATTTTACATTTTTACCCGTTTCTTCATTGTATTCTCTTGCCCGAAACCACATTCCACCGTACCCTAACGAAACGTATGGTTGTAATCTGCTTGTCGTTAGCATAATATAATATAATGGTTTGAACTGCAAACTTCCATACACCGACTTATAGTTGTTTTCGAACGCTATTGGGAGTTTTTCACCAGTTAATTTTCCTTGTTCCACTGTCAGTTTTCCTTGCAAAGCATCGGAAAAGAAATTTCCTTTCACACTTATGTTGGCCATTAGGTTCATTGACTTGGAAACCGAGTTAGAAATATCGCCCATAAAAATCGTGGGACCAACATTGATTTGTGCTCCGATATTTTCAATCTTTTGAGCAGATATTTGTGTTGCAACAACACACAATACACCGATAGTAAATATAATTTTCTTCATTATTATTCGTTTTCTGGTTTTGGTAAACTATAAAATTTTTGAGTAATGCTTCCTACTTTTCCACTAATTGAGGTTATATCCTTCTTGGTGCCATAGGTGGCTTGTGCCTTGGTGTCGTAGTCATCAATGGCGACACGAACCTTAGGCATATTTGTGGCAATGTCGTTATAAATACGAGTGTAGTTTGCTTGTAGCACTTTCGACATGTCGTACTGCGATTTCTTCTTGCTTTTTAAGTCAGAATTCAAACGCTCCAGAACTTGAATCTGCATCTCCATATTTTCAATGGTTTCCTGCACGTAAGCATAATGACTGTTGTGAATGCTACTTGGCAACGATTCCAACGAAGAAACCAATGACGCACAATGAGAAAGATATTTATCTTGCTTGTATGCACGAGATTGTGCAATCTGTCGTTTGGCGTCTTCAATTCCGACAAACGAACGACGATATGCTATTTGTACGGCAGAATGATAATCGTTTTCCAACTGTTTTATTTTTTCCAATTCCACTTTTGCTGTCGGCGTTAACGAATTCGGCATATCGAGCAACCATTTTGTTCGGTCAAATCTCCATTGTTCATCCTTAAACGTCCATGGTTTTGTAAAGGCACACACGCACGATTCATAGAATTTGCTGGCATACGCCGCCATATATCGAGTTTTCATATCTCGCATAGCGTCGGCATCGACCAAACCGTTTTTCTCAACAGCTTGTAATTTGCTCAACATCTTGATATGGAGTTCCTCGGGGTCTTTGGTACAATTGGCACAATCAAAATTCTTCATTTCGGAAATGCCATTTTCTATGTTACCGACAAACTGATTGCCGGTAAATAGCAACGAGGGAGTATTCTCCACCTGAGAGCGATAAAAACGTACCGACACAAATCCTATAAGGACTAATGCCCCAGCCAATATGGCAACTTTAATTATCTTATTCATACAATCTCATTTTCGTTAATCATCAGCACCTTGAGCAGCACTCTTGACGGGCTTTTCTACCTTTTTCACGGGAGTTTCCTTCTTTGAAGTCGGCATTGCCTTGAATGTTGTCATATAGTTTTGAAACGTTATTTCCTTGCTATTGGAATACAAGTCGGGACAGGTGTTTCCGAACTTGAATCCTTGTTCGCAGATTGTCTTGATTTTCGTTCTGCCATCCACATTATAATTCTTTACAACATCGCCCGTATAGTGATACAACGCATTGAACAAATCTGCATCGAACACATCCAAGTCTTCCTTCTTCCATACGTCGAATGTTTCCAAATAAGCAGTCAGTATGCGTTCTTTGAAGCGAGCTGGTTTCAATATTTTTGACGTAACTGCACCCGACGAATCTACGTGCAAGCCCAGTTCAGCAGCTTTTGCAATGACAGGAACCAAATCTTTCATTCCCTCGTATTTCGTCATTACCGATTTCTTCGTCTGTAATCCCTCAAAATCGTATGAAACCAGTAATTCGAACACTCCGTGTAAGTCTTCACAACTATCAATCGATGCCTTGCTCCACACTTCGGTGTTTGTCTTGAAATATTTCTCACAGCTAAATGGCTCTACAACCGGTTCAGCAGGCACATACACGACGCTTGGCGTTCTTGAGAGTCCGATGATTAGACCGATTGCCAAACCCAAAATCAACCCCAAAACGGCAAACAGAATCTTATGCGTGAGAATTTTCTTATCCGCTTTCAGAATAACACCTTGCAAGGCGATTCGTATGGCGGCATTTGAGATTGAATACCCTACGGGAAGTTCTATCTCTCCGTTTCTGCACCCCGTACCGTCAATAGTCATTTTGAAACTTGGCACGGAATGACCGTTGTCGTCGGTTATCTTGAACTGTTTCTTGGAAATCACCATCTTGCAGTCATCCTGATTGACTTGAAATGAGGCAGGGTTCGTCGCCCCACCCGTTTTTGATATCGTTCTACACCCAGGTTTCTTCCAATATATGGTCAACGGTTCCGACTTAGCCACCATAATAGGTTTGTCGAGCAATGTGTCGTTCGCAGTATAAGCCAACCAACCATCGGTATTTTTGGGAGCGGAAAAGACAGCCATTTCCTTCAGTGCCTCCTTGGTCAAATCAACGACAGAAGGTTTGCAGACAACTGTCTGTTTCTGATTTTCACTAATCAGCACAACTGCCTCATAGTTCTGATAGCCAGGCTGATAATAATTCAGCAAGAACAGCGAAAGAGAATTTAATCGCGACAGATAGCGACAGGCGTATGGTTTTGCACCTTCGGCATATTCCACAAAGACATCTTCGCACTCATAATTTTTTTGAAGCAAAGAATCCAAGAACGTCCACGACTCGGGTTTTGCCAACAATTCTTTCTTTTCGAGCACGCCATCAATTGCCTGAATCAGCGTGTCCCACTCTGTTGCCGTAGGACACACGCCCAACGGAACTTGGCAGTACACGGCGACATTATCGTTCCATCGCGAAGTTTGTCCCATTTTTAGAATTACCAGATAGAAAAACTCTTTGGTAAACTTTATAAAACGGAGTGGCGTCGTTTCCTTCAATTGCTCACGCAACTCATTCGTAGAAGTATCAAGAACATTGCTAATCCACGAAAGACGAATATCGGTAACGACACCTTCGCTTACGAAATAACTTGACTTATAGAGGAAATCGCTACTATAGCCGTCATTCGTCTCTTTTACACAAACAGCTATTTGCTTCATTTCCTAAAATTCTTTTTAAGTTTTACAAAGAAACTTTTGTCGTCTTCTTCCGACGTTGCCCTTGAAGTTATCTCATTCAAAACCTTGGCTGGACCTTCTTCCTTCAATTCGCAATAACTTTTGAAACAAACGTCGCCAATAGAGAATGGAAGTACCAAAATCTTCGGTTTCACTTCTTCGGCGCCCGCGATTGGCTTCACATAACCGTTCAGTTCACATTCGCGACAAACGTTTCGGATGGCAGTAACAAGACCTTTATAATGTTCAAGTACATAAGCATTTGCCTTCTCCTTACGTTCGGCTGCAGAAGTTGCCTTTATTCTGTCGGCTTTGGTAAGCACCACGTACACGGCATCGGTGTCACGTTTGAACGGATTTTCCATCGGGTCTTCCACGTTCAGAATGTCAATCACATTCTCCAATAGGGCATCCTGTCCCAACTCTATATCGTTTCCGATTTTTATCTTTTTACCGGCAGCACCATATTCAATCACGAAGAAATGGATTTTTCGATTACCCTCCTTATGATTTTCCAACAAAATTCTACGGAATGCCTTTGCAGCCTTGTCGTAAGCAGGATCGTCCAACACGACGTTGTGAGCTTCGGCATAAATCGCAGTAAGCAACTCACCGGCAAGGTCAACAAACGTCAACGGATAATAGCGACCATTTGCCATAGTCATATCAAATCCCATCTCGGCAAAACTATCGGTAGGCGTACCATTCGGCAAAACCGAAGTCGGACGCGAATCGTGCTGATTGAACAAATCCGACAATGCGTCAAAATATGCGACACCCTGCCCTTTTTTGTTTGTAATTCCGTAGCCCATTCTGCGAGCCGTATTGAGTATGGAACCTATTGCGCACGATTTTCCAGAGTTCTTGACACCCCAGAAATAAATTTCGGTCGAAGTTTTTTCTATCTGTTCAACTGCATCACAATCAACAGAAGGGATATCGATATTGCTCAGATTCTTCTGCAAAGAGTGAATGAAAGGTTCGCGTATCTGCGCCTTTTGAATCAAGTCGTCATACGTAATATAACCATGATCCAGCAAGTCGTTGATACAATCGGTATTAAACAGGTTGTGGTCTTCGGTAATTAGTTTCAATATTTCATCCTTCGTAATATATCCTTCATTTACTTTTGATTCCAATTCCGCAAAATGCTCATTTTCCTTCATCATACGAAGTTCGTTACGATATTCGTGTAAGTCAAATTGAGCACGTCGTTCAAACGCTTTCAGCAATTTTTTCGCCTGTGTCGTGTATTTCCCGCTCGGATAATCATTTATATAACGTTGAACGGCTTCGACACTCGTCTTGTCCAACGAGTTCCAAAACATTTCCTCGGCTTTTGCGGCACGCATTTTACCAATACGAATAGTGGCTTCCACACGATGGTCGCCCGAAGGATATTTCTCGATGTATTCCGAATAACTTTCCTCGGAATTACCTTTTTCGGCTTTTGCCCAGTCTTTTAGTTCCATTCCGGCAACAAGTTGTTTCACCGCTTCGCGCAATTCGTTACCGAAATCACCACCAGTATTCTTGAATTCACACAATTCATCGAACGTCACAATTCCTGACGTAATAAATCCCGCAATCTGTTCGGCAGGATAATCACTGATGTTGTCAAAAATTTCTTCCTTTGTTGGCATATCTTTTTATTCTTTCAATTACACATTATATCTCAAATCTGTCATCGTCGTCAACCTCAACGATAGTTTGTTCTATTTCGGTTTCTGACGAATCCTCATTTTCTTCCTCATATTCTTCCGTCCATTCTTTTTTGCCGAGCACGCCATACGGATTTTTCACCGGACGACGTTGCAAGAGCCACGGCAAGGCCAAGAAGAAATAACCCACAAGAGCCCAAAGAACGGCTCTCCACTGAAAAATCTTCGTTTCCGTATATTTTTGTTTCAAAGCATTGAAACTTGTAACAATATCAAATTCAGATTGATAGGGAGCCATATCGCCGTCGTAGAAACTTTTTTCCGTCCACGATTCCAGCGTTGTTTTCCAACTTTCCACACCTTCCTGAATTTCGGTCAAGTTACCTAACATAAACACATTCCACACGCTTGATTCCTTTGCGGCATCAATCCATGCAAGAATTTCCTGTTCTTTTGTTTCATAATCAAAGGTGCCATTTTCTTCAATCACTGTTGGCCGTAACTGCATTTTGAGCAACTCAGCCATAGTTTCCTTATCTTCATTTTTGCTTGCAAGCACTTGATTTACACGAGCATCGACGTAAGCGTCATAATTTTCAAAGATACTTTTTGACGAATCAATGGCGAAGGCAAACTCAGAAGTGATTTCCGAGCGATTTCCATAAACCGTCCAAAAATGTTTGAACGGTGAAATGCTTATCATAAGAAGAAACACGACAACCGACAGCACCACGCCGATTCGTTCCAACAAGATATTGCGTGAGAAGTTTTGCTCGGTTGCCTTTAACTGTTGTGTTCCCACGAAAACGACAAAGAGCACGAAAAAGGTTCCGATTGCCCAGAGAGCAGAAACCGTCAAATTTGTGTCGTATAAATATGCCGCTCCCGTATAGGTAAGGTATGAAATCATTATCATTGCCAAGAAGGCAAATATATGACCCCAACTAAATTGTAATTTCTCGTTCATTTTTTTACTTATTTGCGATTGCCAATAATCCGATAGTAATAAAATTTATCCATTTCGGGAAGCTGTCCCACAACGACATATTCATAATAGTAACCATATCGGCCTGTTCAATTTCTGCCGATTTTTCAAGAACCTCCAACGCTTGTTTCGCATCTTGTCGTTGCGGTTTGCTATTGATAGCCAGTGGCGACACGTCGGCAATCTTCAACTTACATTTTTCCGCCAACGCCTGTACATCTTGCAGCACATCGTAATCCATCGTGGTACGACCATACGTAGTGACAAAGCGATTCAGTTCAAACGTCATATAATCAGCCACGGCATATTCCGAAGCCGAAATGCCATACGATTCCTGATATTGTGTCACACCCTCGACCAAGGTTTGTTCCGTCGTGCTATTCTGGAATATCGTCAGCAGCGCATACACCACTTCTTCGGCATGAGGAAGCATAGTGTTCAGTTCCTTCACGTGATTGTTGATATATTGTATCCAATAATCGACAATTCTCGCCGTGAGCACATCAGAAGGCATTTCTGCCTGTTCCTCGTATGCCTGATACATGATTTTCCGAACAGCGTCGGATTTTATCATCAGGCAATCTTGAATTTTACCAAACAACTCCTGATTGTTCTCAATATCTCGGTCAAGCAATGCCTGAATATCGCTCACCACCTTCTGGATATATTCTTTTGATTTTGGCGACTTATACACTTGCAAAATGAGATTGAGTTCATCTTGCATTTGTTTCAACTCGGCATCGGTTGTCATTGGACCGTCGGCTTTTTGTTCCAGCAATCCACAGCGTTCCAACAATGATTCGAACACCTTGGTGACATTGGCATTGTCGTTCCACAAGAATGACAAGACCGAACTCCATGCAGTTGCCGGCACATAGGCGATAGCCGGAGCCAAAATCTTACAAAAATCTGACTGATAGCAATTTGCCGCCTTTACACCAATGACCGTTTGCAGATATTCACCCAACTCAATAATATCGTCCTCGGTAATATAATTTTGCACCACTTTGCTTTTCTTAACTTGTGGCAAAATCTCTGGCAGACGCTGGTTTATAGTTGCATAAGAAATGGCTGTGTCCTTAATGCTGATTCCGTCGTAGTACGCATCAATCAACGACAATACAATGTCGAACACCGACAATTGCGAAACCACGTCACGTGCAACCGCTTTTGAAGCAGATTTTGCCTTATTTTCGGGAGCCACTTCATTGATTTTCGCAAATTTCCGACGATATGCCTTGAACACCTCTTTGGGAAATGTACGGACATTTTTCTCTTCTGACCAAGCTATTGCTTCATCAATCAATTGAATCGTTTCTTGTATATTCTGTATTTTCATTGCCGTAAATTAAAATTCATAGACACCCGTTTCTTTCCAGTTTTGATTTGCATCGCATTGTTTCATCTGGATTTCTATATTGTGGTCATCTACATTGACACCATCTTTATCTGTCACCGTTCCTGCCAGCAACACTTCCTTGTCGGAACTCCGTCGACTAATCGTAATCGTGAGAGGCATTCGTTCCTCCATAGATTGTACGAATTTCTTCGTTTCTTCTTCCAAAACCTCATCGGATGGAACATCTTCACGATTTATTCTTGCCTGCAAACGAAGTTTTTCGGCAACCTTGGCACGATTAACGTCAATCACATAGAATGCTTTTTCAGGATATAAATCCGCATCCATTTGTTTGGCTTTCAACGTAATAGGAAACGAAGACGCAAGAATTTTCGCCTGTTTCTGGTCTGGGGTAAACGCATAATTTACACGCAAACGCGAACGAGATTCCTCGACGAACTGTACCGATTTGAAAGAATCAATGTCTTTCAACGCTTCTTGGTTCACACGGATTCCCGAATCTGATTTCGCCAAACGCATCATTAACAATGCGCCAACAGGAACGACGGTTTTTGTGTCGTTTATGTAGCCGGTGCTTTGAGCAAACGGGTACCACGTTCCCGCAAAATAATCACCCATAGTGATAAGTCGGTCGGGCGAAACGGCGTAATATTTCAAGAAAATCTCACGAACAGGTTGCAGATGAGCAGCTTTTCCGTTGAGCAAAATCACATCGCACGCAAAAGCGTGGAAAATCGTTGCAATTTTCTTCAACAACGGTTCAAACTCTTTTCGCACGATTGAGGCAACTTGTTTTGAATCGTAATTCCATTCCAGTTTTGTTATATCTATCGTCGCTGACTTCTCGCCTTTTTCAGCAAGCCAGTTCTTCACGTACGATTTGAAACCCTCAACCACGTCCTGACTTACATTTTTCGTGGCAAACACATCGGCATAACTTATCGTACAATTGCAACTATTATTTTGCAGTAAATCAATATAATACGAAGCTATCGGGATAAGATACTGTTTGGTGAAATCTGTTTGTAATTGTGCTATTTGTTCATTGCTTTCGCCGAAGAAATCGTGCAAGAATTTTTGATATACCTCCTTATTTCCACCTATTTTCTTGCGAAGCGGACATTTCTCATTGTCCAATAACGCCTGAATCAGTCCTTTCAGCATACTATTGCTTGCTTGCTGAAACGTATCATAAAACAAGGGCTTCGGTTGCAATTCCAACGTGTCGTTTTCATTGGCAAATGAATATTCATTCACAAGCATGTCAACCGTCGCATCGTCAATATTGACGGAGCCAATCGTCAATGGGCGGTCTGACGATTGATAGAGTTTGAAGAATTGTGAAACACACTCTTTATATTTGAAGCCCAGCTCACTGTAGAGATACACCATCTGAATGCACGTACTTTCGTCATAATTCCACGATTTTTCATCAGCATTAGGACCAAGTTGTGGTAAAATGGCAAGGTTTGAATTTCCCGTTTGTTTCTCAAACAATGCTTTTGCATCTTTGGCATTGTTCAGCAAAGCCGTTCGATCCACTTTCAGCAAAGCCGACGGCGTTGTGAAAATCACATTTCGCAAAGAGCGAGGCACACCTTCAAACTCCTTGTCGCCTTGTTGCCGAAACGCGTCGCCATTGATTTGCTTTGAAGCCGTCAAAAACAAATTTGCCAACGATTGGGCAAATTGAGAGGCACGCGATGAGGCGATATTGTTCAGCATTGTCTTGAATTGCTCACTTCTTTTTGCGCCAAACGAGCCATAATCAGCCGTCATGTCAATATCGTGCAAATCAAAACTATACTTTTGATTATCATCTTTATAGGATGTTCGAACGGGACAAATCGTATTGAAATCCTCATCTTCCATCACCAACGCCGTTGCCGAATCTGCCGAAACAGAAATGACCATATCGACAGGACGGGCGTCATCAGAAGTGTTCTTAATCAATTTTACGGTTGGCAACACATCTTCGGCCAACAACAAATCTATCAAAAACAAATACGTCGTCACAAACGAATAGCGATGAGATTCACTATCCAACTCATTCACATCGGCTGTCTCGGGATGAAGTATATGTAACAGATACTCATAGATATACGAGCAATTCAGTTGTGAAGACACATAATCCAACAAGAACAACTCATTTTGACACAAGCCGAATTCCAATGATGAAACCGAACTATCGGCAAAGATCGGTAACTCGTGATTTTATTCTTCCACCACACTCACC
>JAEEQV010000440.1:0-2073 GCA_016285445.1 Bacteroidales bacterium | reverse complement strand
GAACGTCTTGTGCAATTTTTTGACCGATTCTGAGGTGAATGGCACGTTCCTCAAAGTTGTTGGGATTTCCCATACCATAAATGCACGAGACGGAGGACACGATAATAATGTCTTTTCGTCCCGAAAGGAGCGTGCTCGTTGTACTAAGTCGAAGTTTTTCCAGTTCGTCGTTAATCGACAAATCTTTTTCGATATATGTATTTGTCTGCGGAATGTAGGCTTCCGGCTGATAATAATCGTAGTACGAAACGAAGTATTCCACCGCATTTTCGGGGAAAAACTGCTTGAATTCCGAATAGAGTTGGGCGGCCAAAGTCTTGTTGTGACTGAGAATGAGCGTCGGTTTTTGAACTTGTTCAATCACATTTGCTATGGTGAATGTCTTTCCCGAACCTGTAACGCCAAGCAACACCTGATGTTTGGTGCCGTCAAGGACACCTTCCGTCAGTTGACGAATTGCCTCGGGCTGGTCGCCGGTAGGTTTATATTTTGATGAAAGCGTGAATTGCATAGCGATTTTATCGCACAATTATTGTCATAAATTGTGTCCAAAGGAAATAAAAATATTTTGGGTTAACAAAGAGACTAATCTCTTTCCAAAAAATCTATTTTTGTGCGCAAGTCGAAAATATGTTTTTTTAGTTCAAGAACATGTTTGTCAATATATTTTATCGCAACAGGTCCTATGTCGGAACACATTTTCACTTTTTCCAACGACTCAAGTTCGTTCTCGTATTTATCTATATCAGCTTGAAGTTTTGCTAAATCTGTTTCTTTTTCTTTCATTGCTCTAAGGTTTAAATTATTTTTTGCCTTCGGTATGAGTGCTGAAATCAGGCACATTCATTTGAAATGCATTGCAAATATGCAATTTTTTTGTTTTTCTTGACAAAAATAGGAAAGAAAATGTTACGAATAAAAGGAACTAATCTATAAAAGAACGGTATTCATTATAAATTCTCCAACCTCAATTACGTTAATTTCACCTGCGTAAGTGTCCCCGATGTTTTGGTGACATTCAGTTGATATTCTGCTCCAAAAATCATTGCATTGTTTTCTTCCTCATGTCCCGATGGAAAGCCGAAAAGGATAGGAAAATCGTATTCTGCCGTAGCTTCGCGTATAATGCTTTCTATCGTTCCGTTATATTCGTCAACGCCATTTTTCATTCCGCTCATCGTTCCCACAATAAGACCGGAAATTTGAGAAAAAATGTTGGAGAATTTCAGATTCTGAATCATTCTGTCAATGTGATACAAATATTCGTTCAAGTCCTCGATAAACAGGATTTTGTCGTTGTAATCATATTCAAAATCAATGCCTCGCATGCTGTACAGCATAGACAGATTGCCCCCGACGAGTTGCCCGACGCACTTTCCGGCTTTGTTCGCGCGTGATGGTGCCACTTTATATGTCAATTTTTTTCTGCCAAACAAGCATTGATGCAGGTATTCCAACGATTCGACAGTCACATTCGGAAAACTTTTCGCCATGGCGCCGTGAATGGATTCTATCTCAAGCGAGTGAATTTTTGCGTGAAAAACGGTTATGTCACTAAAACCGACAATCCATTTCGGATTTTGCATAAAAGTGCTGAAGTCAAGTTTGTCAATCATACGGATAGCTCCGTAACCACCTCTTGCACAGACAATTGCCTTGACTGAATCATCGTCAAGCATTGCCTGAAAATCTTCTGCACGTTCCTCGTCGGTTCCCGCAAAAACGCCGTAGTGGTTGTATGCATTTTTACCAATTTTCACCCGTAATCCCCAGCTTTTTAGTATCGAAATTGCTTCGTCAAGAGCATTTTCTTTTATCGGACCAGATGGTGAAACTATACCAATTGTGTCATTTTTGCGTAAAAAATCAGGTCTTATCATTTTACTTTATTGTAGATTCTCATAAATAATTATCTTTGCGAAGGTACAATTAAATATGATATAACAATGAAAGAATACAAACGTTATCTAATTACCGCTGCTCTTCCGTATGCAAACGGACCTGTTCATATTGGCCATTTGGCGGGCGTGTACGTCCCGGCCGACATATATGTGCGGTATGTGCAAATGAACA
>JAEEQV010000439.1:0-2083 GCA_016285445.1 Bacteroidales bacterium | reverse complement strand
ATTTCGGCAATGAACTGCAGACCTTGAACTTTCCCGACCATTTCGGTTTCCAAAACCACGCTGCCCGAAACTTGACTATTTTTCAATACTTGTTGTACGTGTTTGGTATCGTCGTGCGACGTGATTATCAACGCAGGCGTTTCTTCGTCGAACGTGTAAAATGCGTTAAAACACCACGGTTGGTTGTTTTCGCACGTAGCTATCGTCACAACATGGTGCTTTTTGAGAAAATCAGTTATTTTTTTCGGGAACGCTTCCATTATTCTGTGTAAATATGTTGTTCTATAAGAGCACGTAATTCTTCGTAATTATGTGCCACAGGTAGTTCAGGAAATTCATCTATAACCTTTTGCGGAGGGCAGAATAAAATTCCCACTTCTGCTTTTTTAAGCATTGATACGTCGTTGTAGGAATCGCCGAAAGCAATAACCTTGAAGTTCATGCTTTGGAAAGCTTCAACCGTGCGACGTTTCGGGTCGGACTGACGAAGTTTGTAATTCGTAATTCTTCCGTCTTTTGCAATTTCAAGTGAATGACATAAAATAAATGGATCGTCCAATTGCTTCATTAGTGGTTTTGCAAATTCTTGAAATGTGTCGGACACAATTACAAAACGGCTGATGTCGCGTAACCATTTTGTGAATTCTAACGCACCGGGCAACGGTTTGATGTTTGATATAACTTGTTGAATATCTTGAATTTTAAGATTGTGTTCGTCAAGAATGTTGAGACGATACTTCATCAATTTATCATAATCAGGTTCGTCACGAGTGGTGATTTTTAATTTTTCAATACCCGTGATTTTTGCCACATTTATCCAAACTTCAGGCACAAATACGCCTTCTAAATCAGAACATACAACCCACATAAGTCATTTATATTTTTTTACAAAATAAAGGAATAATTCCATTCACAACACGCTTTTTGTGTACTTTTGCATAGAATAAATTTTTTGATATGGAAAGAATTGCTGTTTTCCCGGGAAGTTTCGACCCGTTTACCATTGGTCACAAGGCTATTGTGGACAAAGCGTTGCCGTTGTTCGATAAAATTATCATAGCCATTGGTGTTAACAGCGAAAAAAATGGATTTTTTACTCCCGAAAAACGGTTAAATTACATTTCTGACATATACAAAGACAATCCACGAATAGAGGTAAAGACATATTCTTCGCTGACAGTGGAGTTTTGTAAGGAAAATAATGCGAAGTTTATTGTCCGCGGATTGCGAAATACTACCGATTTTCAGTATGAGAAGACCATTGCGCAGATGAACAGACAAATGTCGGGAATTGAGACAATTTTTCTCGTCACACCACCCGAATATGGTCACATTTCTTCGTCTGTGGTTAGAGAACTGCTGACATACAAGGCAGATGTTTCGGAGTTTGTCCCGAAAGCATTATAAATTTTAAAAGATTATTGCTAAAACATTCCTTCTGGTTCCGTTTGAGCTGAACTTTCGTCATCTACTTTCCACGGATTCAAGTAGAATGAGTACAAATTTACGAAAAACGGCACTGCCTTTTGTGCCAACAAGTTTGGAGAATTCATAACCATAGCCATTGCAATTTCTTTTGCTGGCCAAACAACCACTTCGGCACGGTAGCCTTGAACAAAACCGCCGTGATATAGCAACGTATCGCCTTTGTAAGTGAAAATTCTCCAGCCGAGACCGTAGTCGCGAGATTCAAGACCGCTTCCCCAATAGCGAGCCGACGACTGTACAATATGTATGTACGGTGTTCCAACTTCGTTAATTTCGTTCTGGGTGACAACATTCTGCGAATAGCCCATCATCGCCTTCAGCCATAATCCCAAATCGGTAATGCTGGCATTCACTCCTGCCGCCGGTGCCGTTGTGTAATACCGCTCGTTCAACGGACAACATTTATAGGTCAACGTCTTTGCCGACAACATTTTGTGGGGATATGCAAAATTATGTGAGCCCACAAGTCCCTCGAATCCGACTGATGCGTCGTTCATGCCCAACGGGCAGAAGATATGTTCCGAAAGCAAATCACCATACTTCATTCCAGTTCGCAGTTGCAAAACGGTATCCAGCAGACTGAACATAACATTCT
>JAEEQV010000043.1:0-11357 GCA_016285445.1 Bacteroidales bacterium | reverse complement strand
CTCGCCTTTTCGAACATCCACTGTATCCATTATGGCAATCTTCTTATCCATAATAATATATGAATTGTACGCCATTCCTTCTGGTACAATGTACTGACTTTCAAATAAATCTATGTCTAAATCGTCAACGCCTATATAAATCACGTCGTTTTGTAAAGATGTATTCATCGTAATCAAATTTTATGACACAAATATAAAAATAATCCGTTGTCATTTCAGATATATGTTTAGATTTGCAATAGACAAAAATGATAAACTTTTAAAATTTGCACGTATGAAAAAATATGTTTGTAAAGTATGTGGCTACGAGTACGACCCAGAAGTGGGCGACCCTGATAACGGAATCGCAGCAGGAACAGCGTTTGAAGATTTACCGGAAGATTGGACTTGTCCGCTTTGTAGCGTAGGGAAAGACGAGTTCGAGGAAGCCTAAATGTAACGATAAAAAGTCCAACCCCGAAAGGATTGGACTTTTTACTATTATTACTTTTGAATAAATTGTTCTATTCTTTTATGCGTTTCTGAAAACAATTTGTTCGTTTTCCACATCAACCAAAATTTTTGAATCCTTCACGACTTCGCCAGAAAGCAATTTCTTTGAAAGTTCGTTAAGCAACTCCTTCTGAATGATACGTTTTACAGGACGAGCTCCGAATTGCGGATTGTAGCCCAGACGAGCAAGTTCGTTCACTGCATTTTCGGTTATCTCAATCTTAATATCCATAGCAGCAAGACGTTGAACAAGACGGTTGAACTGCATACGTACAATCGACGTGATATCTTTTTGTGTTAACGGCGTGAACATAATCGTCTCGTCAATTCTATTCAAAAACTCTGGTCTCACGCTCTTTTTCAGCAAGTTGAACACCTCGTTTTTCGTGTTTTCTATCGTTTCCAGTTTATTCGCATCGTTCAAATGCTCAAAACGTTCTTGTATAATATCGGAACCGATATTTGACGTCATTATGATAATGGTGTTTTTGAAACTTGCCGTTCTACCCTTGTTGTCGGTAAGCTGCCCATCATCAAGCACTTGCAACAAGATATTAAACACATCGGGGTGCGCCTTTTCTATCTCATCGAGCAACACAACCGAATACGGTTTACGACGAACGGCTTCGGTCAACTGACCACCCTCATCATAGCCGACATATCCCGGAGGCGCACCAATCAAACGCGAAACAGAGTGGCGTTCCTGATATTCCGACATATCGATACGAGTCATCAGATTTTCGTCGTCGAACAAGAATTCAGCCAAAGCCTTTGCCAATTCCGTCTTACCCACACCTGTAGTTCCCAAGAAAATGAACGAGCCAATCGGTCGTTTCTCGTCTTGCAAACCTGCACGGCTACGACGAACAGCATCGGCCACGGCGGCAATCGCCTCATCTTGTCCAACAACACGTTTGTGCAACTCGGTCTCAAGATTCAGCAACTTATCCTTTTCGGCTTGCAACATCTTACTTACAGGAATTCCTGTCCAACGTGAAACCACATCGGCAATATCGTCAGCCGAAACTTCCTCGTCAATCAAGCCACCATTGACCTGTTTTTCCTTCAAATCCTCAGCAAGTTTCTTCGACTCCTCTTCGAGCGTCTTTAACTTTCCGTAACGGATTTCGGCAACTTTGCCATAATCACCGTCACGTTCAGCACGTTCAGCCTCAAATTTCAAGTTTTCAATCTCCTGATTATTGGAGTGAATTTTAGCAACAATCTCTTTCTCCGAATTCCACGTCGCCATATATTTCGTCAACTCCGACTGCAAATCGGCGATTTGCTTGTCAATCGTTTCGGTACGAGCAGTTTTGCCATCACGTTTTATGGCTTCGCGTTCAATTTCCAACTGACGGATCTTCCGGTTCAGTTCATCAATTTCTTCGGGAACGGAGTTCATTTCCATACGCAATTTTGCAGCGGCCTCGTCCATCAAGTCTATTGCCTTATCGGGCAAGAAACGACTTGTAATGTATCTGTGGGAAAGTTCCACGGCAGCCACAATTGCCTCGTCAAGAATACGAACCTTGTGGTGATTTTCGTAGCGTTCCTTCAAACCACGAAGAATCGACACGGCATTTTCCACCGTAGGCTCATCAATCGTGACAGTTTGGAAACGACGTTCAAGCGCCTTATCCTTTTCAAAATACTTTTGATACTCGTCCAGCGTCGTGGCACCTATGGCACGAAGTTCACCACGGGCAAGAGCAGGTTTCAGGATATTTGCCGCATCCATTGCGCCGTCGCTTTTGCCAGCACCGACCAAGGTGTGGATTTCGTCGATGAAAAGAATAATTTCACCATTCGATGCAATCACCTCATTGACAACCGATTTCAAACGTTCCTCAAATTCGCCCTTATATTTTGCACCAGCAATCAACGCACCCATATCAAGCGAGAAAATCTGCTTTGACTTTAGATTATCGGGAACATCACCCTTAATAATACGATGTGCCAACCCCTCGGCAATGGCTGTCTTACCAACGCCCGGCTCACCAATTAGGATAGGATTGTTTTTGGTACGACGCGAAAGAATCTGCAACACACGACGAATTTCGTCGTCACGACCAATTACAGGGTCGAGTTTTCCCGCACGGGCTTGTGCGTTCAAATTGATTGCAAACCGCTGCAACGCATTGTAGGTGTCTTCGGCAGACTGCGAAGTCACTTTGCTTCCCTTACGCAATTCTTGAATGGCGGCAATCAAATTCTTTTCGGTCACGCCGTTGTCTTTCAACAACTGTGACGTTTGGTCGCCACATTTAAAGATACCAATTAAGATATGTTCCACCGAAACATATTGGTCACCAAACGCCCTGAGCTGATTTTCCGCTTCGCGAATCACCTTGTTGGCATTCGACGACAGATACGGCTCGCCGCCCGAAACCTTCGGGTAGGAAGCAATAATTTTATCAAGGACAGTTTTCACGGCGTTTTCATTCACATCAAGTTTCTTGAAAACAAATGACGTGATGCTATCAGCTTTTTCAAACAAAGCTTTTAGCAAATGCCCCGTTTCAACTGCTTGCTGGTTATTCGCTTCGGCAATACGAACCGCTTGCTGCATAACCTCTTGTGCTTTGATTGTTAATTGATTGAAGTCCATGATACATTTATTTTAAATTACAACTTACAAATTTTTGCATGTATCATATCAAATTGATTGCCAATTGGTTATTTAAGACAAAATGACCTAAATGGTGCAAAAACGACTGACATTTTGTCCTACAAAGTGACTGCGACTAAAACCGCCAACACTCTTATAAAAAAAAAAAGAGATGTCCTTTTGAGGACATCTCTTTATCTATAGTTCAAACTATTCTTATTCAGCTTTTCCGTTAGAACCAAGTACGTTCACGATTTTGTGAGTGTACATTTTCTTCATATTGTCACGAGCTGGACCAAGATATTTACGTGGGTCGAATTCTCCCGGTTTTTCAGCAAATGTCTTACGGATAGCAGCTGTCATAGCCAAACGGCTGTCGGAGTCGATATTGATTTTGCAAACTGCCGACTTAGCTGCCTTACGCAATTGTTCTTCTGGAATACCAACTGCATCAGGAAGTTTACCTCCGTATTTGTTGATAGTGTCAACTTCGTCTTGAGGAACCGAAGAAGAACCGTGAAGCACGATTGGGAAACCAGGAAGTTTCTTTTCGATTTCAGCCAAAACGTCGAATGCCAATGGAGGAGGAACTAATTTACCTTCTGCATTACGAGTACATTGTTCCGGTTTGAATTTGTAAGCACCGTGAGAAGTACCGATAGAGATTGCCAATGAATCGCAACCTGTTTTTGTAACGAAGTCGATAACTTCTTCTGGTTTTGTGTAGTGTGATTCTTCAGCTTGAACTTCGTCTTCAACACCGGCCAAAACGCCAAGTTCGCCTTCTACAGTAACATCATATTTGTGAGCGTATTCAACAACTTTCTTTGTCAAAGCCACGTTTTCGTCGTAAGGAAGAGATGAACCGTCAATCATTACAGAAGAGAAGCCCATGTCAACACAGCTCTTGCAAAGTTCGAAAGAATCGCCGTGGTCAAGGTGAAGAACGATTTGTGGACGTTCCCAACCCAATTCTTTTGCATACGCAACAGCACCTTCAGCCATGTAGCGAAGCAATGTTTGGTTAGCATACTGACGTGCACCTTTTGAAACTTGAAGGATTACTGGAGATTTTTGTTCTGCACAAGCCATGATGATAGCTTGAAGTTGCTCCATGTTGTTGAAGTTGAATGCAGGAATTGCATAACCTCCGTTGATTGCTTTTGCGAACATTTCTTTTGTGTTCACCAAGCCAAGATCTTTGTAACTAATCATTTTTTATACGTTAAAATTGTTAAACAAATCTATCAACCTTTCGGTTTTTATTTTCGTGTGCTAAAGTAAGAAAAAAAAAAATACGAAGAATGGATTATACTATTTTTCTCTACCCCACTTTTTTGCAATGCAATTTTATCTTTTTGATAGCCCAGTCGTAGTGTCTGGCAGTGGTGCTTACGAAATAAGAGTGTAATTTAGGGTAATTTACTAATTGTTTATGCCTTGAAGCATTGGCACGAAAGCACATTCTCCGTGAAGCGTCTGTTCAAATTGTGTGTCGCTCAATTTCTTGAGTTTCACCATTTCTTGCTTGTCACCGTTGTTGAGTGGAGAAACAATAATGCCTCCGATTTTGAGTTGTTGTAGCAACTCCGTTGGTATGAACGGAGCTGCTGCCGTTATTATGATTCGGTCAAACGGCGCGTCTTGCGGCAAGCCTTTGAAACCGTCTCCAAATACGGTATGTATGTGATAATGAAGGTCTTGGAAAAGTTTTCTAACTTGTACGTACAGTGTGCGTTGTCGTTCTATGGAAAAAACTTTTGCTCCCATTTTGTAGAGAATGGCTGATTGGTACCCCGAGCCTGTACCTATTTCCAGAACTTTTTCATTGCCTTGTATTTCAAGCAGTTGCGATTGCAGTGCGACGGTGTATGGTTGCGAAATAGTTTGCCCCGATTCAATGGGAAATGCTTTGTCAATATATGCTTGTTGTGCAAGTGCGCTATCAAAACAAAAGAAATGGCGAGGCACTTGGAGCATTGCTTGCAACACTTTTTCGTCGGAAATGCCTTTGGTTCGCAGTTCCTCAATGAGTTTTTCTCGTAATGCCTTGTGTATGAGTGAGTCTTCCATTTACATCAACGTATGAATAACACCTTCTTTGAGTGAGTATGAGGATTGCACGAGTTGGGGAATGCGATATTTTGTGAGTACAAAATTGGCGATAAGTCCTGCAATAGGCAATAATGGTGCCCGAGGAATCGACATTCCTTTCATTGACTCTATTTCGTCAAGCGGATTGCTTGTAATGTATTGTATGATTGATTGAAATGAATCCAAGGGAATTTCGCTTGCAACGGCGTCGGGATTTTGCTGGTCTAATTGGGCAAAATGAATGGAACGAAACACGTCGAACGCACCGGCAGAGCCAATCATCACGTCAATGGAATAATTTTGGACAACCTCGGTAAGCAGGGCGAATTTTTCTTCAAGATACTGCTGAATACCGATTTTGGTTTGTTGCGGTATCGGGTGCGAAAGTCCGAATTTCGAGACAATTCGTTGCATGCCACATTCAAAACTATGTTTCCACAAAATCTTGTCCTGGTTACAAATGATACATTCGTTGCTTCCGCCGCCAATATCAAGGATGAGAGCCGTTTTGTCGCCCCAATTATATGCAAGATTGTTGCCTAAAAAAATCAGTTCTGCCTCTTGCTCGCCTTGAATGATAGTAATGTCGAAATTGTATAATTCTTTTGCGCGTCGGCAAAAAATATCGGCATTGTTGGCATTTCGTAGGGTAGAAGTGCCTATGAGCGAAACTTTCTCGCAGTTATAAGGTTTAATCTTCTCGTAAATGACGCCAAGCGATTGCATACCTCGTTCCATAGCGTCGTCGGCAATGTAGCCGTGAGCCACGCCGTTTTCTCCCAGTCGTGGATATTCGTGAAATTCAAGGAGTGTGGTGAACGAATGGCCACAAAGCGACACAACACAACAATTAAACGTGTTTGTGCCAAGATCAACAACCGCAATGTTCATAAGGATTATTTAAACGACTCGAAAGTTGGATTTTTAAGTCTGTTGCCTTTGTCATCCCATAATTTCTGGTCAATGTTCTTGTCGTTTCGGTATGTGATTTCCTTCGCAACTTGACCATTGAGATGCCAATAATATGTAGTTCCTTCTTTTTTGTTGTCGTGATAAGTTGACTCGCGTTTTTTCTCGCCGGTAGAATACCAATATGTCCAAGTGCCTTCCTTCTTACCATTGCTGTATTCTCCAATCAAACCAATTTTTCCGTTAGGGTGTTTCGCATATACTTTGCCTGTATATGGTTTGTCATCAAGGTATGATATTTCAACATCTTCACGACCGACCGTAACCCATTTCGTGGTTAATTTGGAAATTTCCACATTTTGCGCAAATGCAACGCAAGAAACCAATGTAACAAATATTGACAGCAAAAGTTTTTTCATCGCACTATTTTTTTTATCCACTTTGCAAATATGAAAAAAATATACCAAAATCATACCGTTTTCTCTTCTTTTTTTTTGCTTATTTTTTATAATAAAATGAGGACTTGTAAATCTTTGTACATCACAATAATATTTTGTTTTCCGTTTTTTAAAAGAAGATACTATATAATATTGTATAATATGGGAATGAGATTTCTGTGAAAAAAACTTGAATGAAAGGGGCGTGTATTTTTCTAGTTCGCAACTAATTTACTACCTTTGCATAGTTTTCAATGATGAGTATGAATTTTAAAGATGATGTTGAAGCAATTGATTCCTTGAAGGAGGTGTATGCTTCTTTGAAACAAGAGATTCACAAGAAAATTATTGGTCAGAACGCAATAATTGACGACGTTCTTATTTCAATTTTCAGCAAGGGACATTGTTTGCTGGTCGGCGTGCCAGGATTGGCCAAGACATTGTTGGTCACTTCGATGGCGCAAGTGCTTGGACTGAAAAACAATCGTATTCAGTTTACGCCCGACCTTATGCCAAGCGATATTACAGGTAGTGAGATATTGAATGGAGACCGACAGTTTCAGTTTATTCAAGGTCCCATATTTACCAATTTTTTATTGGCAGATGAGATAAACCGTACTCCGCCAAAGACGCAAGCCGCCTTGTTGGAGGCTATGCAAGAGCATGCCGTTACCGTTGCAGGTAGGCGATATACGCTGGAAGAACCGTTTTTCGTGTTGGCAACACAGAATCCGATAGAACAAGAAGGAACTTATCCGCTTCCCGAGGCACAGTTAGACCGTTTTATGTTCAATGTGACGTTGACATATCCTTCGGTTGACGAAGAAATGGAAATTGTGAAAACAACGACAGGTGGCGTGGAACAGACGTTACAACCGATTCTTTCGGCAGATGAAATTATTCTATACCAACAAACAATTCGCAAAATGCCTGTAAATGAAAGCGTTGTGCGATATGCAGTTGAACTGGTTGCAAAAACGAGAAAGGAAACGACCACAAATAATTATGCGAAAGAATATCTTTCGTGGGGTGCCGGTCCTCGTGCATCGCAATATCTCATAATTGGGGCAAAAGCTCATGCCGCTATGCAGGGTAAGTATTCTCCCGATATGGAAGATGTTCGTGCTGTCGCTTTGCCAATTCTGCGGCATCGTTTGGTGAAAAATTATAAGGCCGAAGCCGATGGCATAGATATTGATGATATTATCTTGAAATTACTCAATGAATAGTATGAGAAAATTCCTCGTTTTTATGTTGTGCAGCGTTTTTGCATTTTCTCTCTTTGCTCAAAAGGCAAAGGTTGAAATCAAGCATACTGACATTATGAAAGGCGATAGGGAAGTTCGAAAGTTGTACGGCAATGTGATTTTTCAGCATGATAACGCATTTATGTATTGCGACAGTGCATTGTCGTATGCCAAGGATAACCGTTTCGAGGCATACGGAAATGTTCGTATCGTGAATAAGGATGTTACGGTGTATGGCGATACGTTGTATTATTCCAGTTCGTCAAATATGGCAAGTCTTCGTGGTGATATTCGGATGATTCACGACAAGATGACGCTGACTACACGTTTTCTTGACTATGATTTGAAGAAAAATCTTGGTTTTTATCAAAATGGAGGACGAATTGTTGATGAAACTAATGTGCTGACCAGCGAAATCGGGCAGTATTTTGTGAATGACAAGATGTTGTTCTTCAAAAATGCGGTAGAATTGAAAAATCCGAATTACGTGATGGTGACCGATACACTTAAATATCAGAATGGCACGAGCATAGCGTATTTCGTGGGACCAACCACGGTGACAAGCTCCGAAAATGTGATTTTTACCAAAAATGGTTGGTATAATACCAAGACTGACCAGGCACAATTGTATAATGACTCGTATCTCAACAACGGCGCGAAGTTCATTTATAGCGACGATATGTTTTACGACCGTAACAAAGACGAGGGAACAATTCGTAAGAATGCGAAAATACAGGATACGACGCAAAAACTGACCTTATATTCCCAATACGGTTTTTATCAAGGTAAAAAAAGAGCGGTGTTTATGACCGACAGCGTACTAGTTGTAAAGGCGTTTCAGCAAGATTCGCTGTATCTGCATGCCGATAGTTTGTTCTTCAATCAATATACGATTGCTCCGCGCGATTCAACGGAAACAGATTCTGTTACCTATGAGATTATCAAGGCGTATCACAACACGCGTTTTTTCAAAGACGATCTCCAAGGCGTGTGCGACTCGTTAGTTTATAACGCACTTGATTCTATGATTTATCTTTGTGTAAATCCGATTGTTTGGTCGGAGGAAAATCAGATGACTGGCTTTGACATTCGTTTGAAATTGGGTGACAATAACACTCGGTTAGACCAAGTCATAATTGAGTCTGATGCGTTTGTCGTGGCACAGTGCGAAGAGGAGAAATTTAATCAGATGAAGGGGAAGTCGCTGATAGGCTATATTGAAGATAATGAGCTTGTTAGGGTAGATATGTTCCAAAATGGCGAAACGTTGTATTATTTGAAGGATGATGATGAAATTGTGGGTGTGAATAAGGCGGTTTGCAGCAACATTTCGGCGTATCTGAAGAATGGAAAAATCGACAAGATTGTGTTTAAGAATAAACCCGAAGGAACGTTTAGTCCGTTAGACCAATTTCCTAAAAAAATGTCTTTGATGGACAATTTCAAATGGTACGATGCGGTTCGTCCGGTAAATGCAACAGATGTGTATAGAAAATGTGGCTCCCGATAATTATTTGTTCTGCCGTTTTTCTTGGCGTTTACGATATTTTTAAGAAGATTTCAGTAAGAGACAATGCTGTTTTGCTCGTATTGTTGTTTTCCAATCTTTCTTCTTTAATACTATTTGTTCCGTTATTCTTTCTTTCGTTTTGTAATCCTGAGATTTTACAGGATTCTATCTTTTTTATACCGTTTACATCATTACACGACCAGTTACTTATCTTTTTAAAAAGCATTATTGTGCTTTCTTCATGGATATGCGTCTTTTTTGCGATGAAATATCTGCCCATTTCCATCGTGTCGCCCATACGTTCTTCGGCACCGATGTGGACGTTGATAGGGGCGGTGCTTATTCTACAAGAATCGCTTTCGCTGTCGCAATGGATAGGCATAATCATCATAATTGTCAGTTTATATTTATATGCAATACTCGGACGTAAGGAGGGAATCATATTTACTCGTAACGTGTGGGTTTTGTTTGTTTTTATTGGTACTATTTTAGGCTCTATTAGTGCTTTGTATGATAAATACTTGATCTCGCAATGTGGCATTCCCAAAATGGAAGTGCAGGCGTGGGCGACGTTGTATCAGACCATTTTGATGGCTTTGGTCGTTGCCGTACTGTGGATGCCGAACCGACAGCGATTGACGGCGTTTCAATGGCGTTGGTCAATTCCGTTGATAGGAATCTTCTTGGTTATAGCCGATTTCTTTTATTATTATGCATTGAGTTGTCCGGGAGCATTGATAGCCGTAATTTCCTCTATACGAAGAAGTAACGTAATTATTTCATTCTTGTCGGGGGCATTCTTGTTCAAGGAAAAAAATATCAAGAAGAAAGGAATCGCCTTGATTGGCGTGCTCGTGGGGATATTTATCCTGTTGCTTGTACATTGATGTTGAAAATTCACATCGTTCCTTGTCGTTTCTCATAAAAAATCCTTACCTTTGGGTGTTTTTTAGAATAAACAGAATTAGGATACAATTTAGATATGGCATCAAAAGAATTTTGGAATGAAGAAATTGAGACGATGAAACGTCCCGATTTGGAAAAATTACAAGTGGAACGTCTTCGCAAAACGGTTGAGATTGCTCAAAATTCTCCGTATTACAGCGAGGTTTTCAGGAAAAATAACATCACTCCCGAGAGTATAAAATCGTTGGAGGACTTACAACGTTTTCCGTTTACGACCAAAGAGGACTTGCGTAGTCATTATCCATTCGGTTTGGTGTCTGTTCCGATGGAAAAGGTAGTTCGTGTGCATTCTTCAAGTGGAACGACGGGAAATCCGACTGTTGTCGCTCATTCGCAGAAAGACTTGGACGAATGGGCAGAACAAGTTGCTCGTTGTATGTATATGGTTGGCTGTAGAAATACCGACGTGTTCCAAAATACTTCTGGTTACGGAATGTTTACTGGCGGACTTGGCTATCAATATGGTGCTGAGCGACTTGGTGCCGTGACCGTTCCTGCCGCTGCGGGAAATAGCAAACGTCAGATTAAGTTCATCATGGACTTCGGAACAACGGTGATTCACGCCATTCCAAGTTATGCGACTCGTTTGGCAGAGGTTTTCTATGAAATGGGCATTGATCCTAAAAAAGATACGAAACTGAGAATATTCTGCCTTGGTGCGGAACCACATTCCGAGGAACAACGACAAAGAATTGAACAATTGTTCGGAATCAAGGCATATAACTGTTTTGGTATGTCTGAAATGAACGGTCCCGGTGTTGCTTTTGAGTGTAAGGAACAAAACGGACTTCATGTGTGGGAGGATTATGTAATTCCTGAAATTCTTGATCCTGTTACCTTGCAACCTGTTCCTGAAGGTGAAGTTGGAGAATTGGTCTTGACTACGATTAATCGTGAGGCAATGCCATTGTTCCGTTATCGTACACGCGATTTGACGCGTTTCATTCCAGGTGATTGTCCTTGTGGAAGAACCCACCGCCGTTTGGCTCGTTTCCAAGGTCGTAGCGATGATATGATTATTGTGAAGGGTGTGAATATCTTCCCGATACAGATAGAACGTATCTTAATGGGATTCAAGGAATTGGGTATGA
>JAEEQV010000438.1:0-2085 GCA_016285445.1 Bacteroidales bacterium | reverse complement strand
CATTATGCAGGAGGCAGTCCAACATTCGGTTGAGGACATTGTGAAACTTGCACTAAAACGGCTTTGATGACTAATCTGCGTAGTATGTGGTAAGGTTGAAGTTCGTTAAACGAATATATATAATTGTTGTTATTGCTGTATGTAGCGTTATGTTGACATCGGCAATGGGGATTATGCCGTATTCGTCGCACAATGAATTCACTCAGCCACAGGATACCATCAAACTCCAATCGCCCCTTCCGAAGGAAACGGGCAATGCGTTCGACGACGCCAACAACAATTCCAAAGGTATTCGTTTGGAAGATTCCCCGAATTCTGGCTATCAGATAGAATATAATCCCGAAACCGATGATTATGAGGCAACTAAGATGGTGGGCGACAATGCCGTCACACCTTCGTTCTCGTTACCATCGTCGGAATATTTCAAATTGTCGGGAAAACAGCGGTCCCAACAATATTGGCGTACTCGTGCGAGCGAAACGCGACGAGGCGGCGCGTCGTCGTACGAGCCGTCGCTTGATTTGCTTGGTGGCGATAACATTTTGGGTGACCTGGTCGATATTAAGCCTCAGGGTGCCGCAGAATTGAACTTCGGTTTGAAATTCACCAACAATCACAACCCTCGTTTGTCGAAAAAACAACAGCGTCAGTTGCAGTTCGACTTCGACAACAAGATTCAAATGAGTGTGACGGGTTCCATAGGCGACCACGTGTCAATGACTATCAAATACGACACGGAGTCGCAGTTTGAATTTGAACAGGAAGTCAAGTTGCAATACGAGGGCGACGAAGATGAAATTATCAAGAACATTGAGGTTGGAAATGTGTCGTTCCCTCTTTCCAGTTCGTTAATTTCGGGAAGTTCCAGTTTGTTTGGTGTAAAGACTGACTTGCAATTTGGAAAATTGTATTTGAGCGGCGTGTTCTCCCGTCAGCAGGGCGAAACATCATCAATAGCGGTGCAAGGCGGTGCCCAAACCGAGGATTTCGAGATTCAATGTGACGAATATGATAACAATAAGCACTTCTTCTTGTCGCAGTTCTTTAGAGAACACTACGAAGAGGCATTGAAAAACTTGCCCGAAATCAATAGTGGTATTGAAATCCGCAAGGTTGAGGTTTGGGTTACGCAAAATTCGAGTGGTAAGGAAGATGCACGTAATATTTTGGCTTTGAATGATTTAGGTGACGAATCAAAAAGTGGAATCGGCGGAGCGAAGGAATATGAATTACCCGAAAATGGAAAATTGTATAAGAAAGTAAAGAATTTATCGGGAATACGTAGCATCAACACGGTTTCCACGGCATTGAACGGCATGATGGACCAAGGACCCGATTATGAAAAAATAGAGCAGGCCGTGTTGCTGAAACCTACGGAATACGATGTAAACAAAAAACTTGGATATATTTCGTTGCGTTCAGCAGTAAGTTCGTCGAAAGTGCTTGCCGTTGCTTACGAATACGAGTACAAAGGCAAAGTGTATCAGGTGGGTGAATTTTCGAGCGACGGGATCGAGCACCCCGACGTGTTGATTGTGAAACTCTTGAAAGGCACGCAGTCAAATCCCGAGTATCACAACTGGGACTTGATGATGAAAAACGTGTATGCGATAGGAAGTTATCAAATCAGTAAGGAAGATTTTGTGCTCGATGTGTTGTATCAAGACGACAGGACGGGAACGCCAATACCGTATCTTTCGGAAGGAGATGTAAAAGGAAAGAGTTTGATTTCCGTTTTGAATATGGATAACCTTTCCAGTGATTTACAACCATATTCCGACGGTTTGTTCGACTTTGTGGAGGGTGTTACCATTAAGTCGGCTCGCGGATTGATATTTTTCCCTGTGCTTGAACCGTTCGGTAGTTCGTTGGAGAAGAAAATAGGTGATTCGGAATTGGCAAAAAAATATGTGTATCAGGAGTTGTACGATTCAACGCAAAGTGCCGCGCGACAAGTTGCCGAAAAGAATAAGTTCATTTTGAAAGGTTCTTACAAGTCAAGCGTTTCGTCGGAAATATCGCTGAACACCACGCAAGTCAAGTCGGTGAAGGTTATGTGCGGCGGTCTTACCTTGGTCGGAGGTG
>JAEEQV010000437.1:0-2086 GCA_016285445.1 Bacteroidales bacterium | reverse complement strand
GTTCCCATTGGCCTGGGGCGGGGAGTACTTTATTTTGAGTCATTTCCGTTTCCTTCAAACAAATCGGACTGCCATTTTTCTATAGGGCGCTTTACAGGCAAAACGGTTCGAGGTATATTATTTTCGTCGCAAATTATTTCAGCAAGAGTTCTGTCGCCAATCTTGTATTTATGCACAAGATCTTCAAGATTGTCGAACTCTTCGCAACGATTATCGTCTAGATAACCGCTACCGTCCTCATCTTGCAGATGGATTCGAACTTTCCCGATGCCAGAAAACGGGTCGTCAAATTCAATGAGATACCATTTGCCTTCGTAAACAAATTCAATGCCAGTGGTGCATTCTTCGAAGAAATTTTCAACAGAAGTAAATGATATCATTGTGCAAGCTCCTTTGCTCTAGCAATAATAGCCAATTCTTCAGGGGTGCATGGCCGTGCCGACGATGGATGGTATTTTTCCCCATGGAATTCGTGCGTGTGCGGAATCATTCCCTGATGTTTATGCTGTAAATCAATTTGCTTTGTCTTGTGTTTGTCTTCGCCAAAGAAATTGATGCTTGTTATTTTACCCTTGTCATTCTTGATGGCGTAAATTGAGTTTGCTGAATTTGCCAACTCAATGGGTTTAATCTGATTCTCTGTTGCGTTAAGAACCACGACTTTCAAATCGCCTTCTCTCGCTACGGTGGAATAGATTAGTTTTTCAAACGTTCCCGTTTGCTCATTATAGGATCTAAACGAACCCATTTTGTACCTCTTTTTTTGAAAAGTGGGGTGTTTCGTGTAGATATTTCTATATTTGAGTATGCCTTATCTCGATAGAAATATCCGAGGCGACCGTATAACTATTGGCGTAGTTATACGGTTTTTTGTTAAATGCTGCTGCGAACCTCCTGCACGGGAATAAAATGGAGATGTTCGAGTAATGTCTTCTCGTAGGGAAGTAAAAACGGCTCCCCTTTTTCTTTCCAGTTCTTGAATTGGACGATTACATTTTTCGCACATTCCTCACTGATATTGTACAGGAAGGAAACCTTTGAAGCCGCTAACGGAAGAAAATATTGCAATGTCGGTGTGGGTGCAAGCATATATTGTGCGAAAAAGTTGGCTTCCGCTTCAGCTAGTTGACTATGCTCCGTATGATCTAAGACAATATGCCCGATTTCGTGCATAATTGAAAATCTGATTCTATGTTCAGGCATTTTGTCATTATAGGCAATAACACGAACTGCACAACCATTTTCAACTATCGTATAACAAAAAGCATCTTCGCTAAACTCCGTCAGTTCTTTTTGCGTAGATAGTTCTTGGTCACTATATTTCTTTAAAACAATGCCAAGCATTTTGCATAATTGGAAACAGTTATAAGGGAGGCTCTTGATCCCCCATTCCTTAATCTTGGAAGAGGCTATCTTCTTTATATCCTCATAGCGTTTATATGGTAATCGGAATCGTTTATTCATTTTAGATTCAACAACAGTTTGACAAGGTTATTCTTTTGTTCTGGAGAAAAATTATCAACGTTCCTTGCAAGAATCCTAGATATTTTGGGATAACTGAGTACAGAACTATCGTCTTCAACGCCAAGCAGGAAATCTGTGGTTGTGTGCAGAGCAGTTGCAATATTTGCCACAACTTCACTTTTAGGTTCGCGGTCGCCATTAATGTAACGGGACAGGGTCGCTTCCGTTATATTGATTGTTTCCGCAAGTTTTTTTTGCGTCATGTTCGTTTTGTTTAACAGTTCAAGCACTTTGGTTCCAAAAGAATGTATCATTTTCTTTCCTCGTATTACCAAATGTATAATTTAAATTGCCAAAAGTCAATAGGGCGGAAATATTTTTTTCAAAAAAAAATGTAGATTTCCTCCAGCCCCCCCGTAGCCGGTCAAATTCGCCATTTTTACCGCTTTTTTCTTACATCGCGATCGCAACGACACCTTTTGACAGCGGAATAATCTATATTTTCCATTGACATAGGCTGCTGTCGGCATGAATGTGCCGGTGGCGGTCGTTTGAATTTAGAGTTTTTGCTCTTATTCTCGTACAGGAAAATCTGGTAAATTTTTCAAAGACATACGAGGAA
>JAEEQV010000436.1:0-2087 GCA_016285445.1 Bacteroidales bacterium | reverse complement strand
CTCGCCTGTTCCTTGTCGGACATTTTTGCCAAAACCTCGGTTTTGATACGTTCTGGCAAAGTCTGCAAAATATCGGCGGCATCATCGGAATCCATTTTCTCAATGAGGTCGGTCGCAATGATTTCAGCAGGAATCACCGTCAACAAACGGTCAAGTTGCTCGTCTTCCAACTCAACGAGAATACTTGCTTCAACACTTGGCTGAAATTGTAAGAAAACGTAATTGGCTTCTTCGTTGGTTAATTGTTCAAGGATATCGGCTATATCGGCAGGATGGGCATCCGAAAAACATTCTAAAATTTTCTCTACGTCCTGAACTTCAATAAGAGATTTCAGGTAGGCGATAAAATCTTTGGTCAGTTCGAAATGCATATGACTATCCTCCTTCCATATTAGTATTTAATCCTTACGTTTTGCGGTGTGCAAGTAACGAAAAAAAAATTAGAATGACCAAAAAAAATAGAGTAATTCACATTCGTTTTTCACGATTATTTTTTACTGCAACTTTTGCCGTACAAATTCATTGGAAATATGCGTTTCGTCTTTCCCGCCCGAATACATCAACACTAAGTCAAACGATATTTCGGAAATGATTTGCTCATAGATTTCCGTAGGAATGCGAATGGTGAGACGGGCCATGTCAAGGCATTCATCCTCGTAAATCGGCATTTTACCCAAAGCCGACAACTTCACCTTGTTTTTTTCCAACATTGTATAGGTTATATTCTCCACATCGTCCCACAGCACGTCCAATTTTTCCATTTCGGGACACGTAATATAGACATTCAGTTTATAAGAATTTTCGGGTATCGCACCTTGATTCGCAATTTGGGCAAAGAAATGAAACGACTTGAAATCAAGTTCTTCCTGATATTTCCCTATATAATACCCTTGTACCGCCAATTTGCTCGAACACTTACGATTATACAACTCGCGTATTTCGTATTCTTCCATTGGCACAGCCTCAAAATTATAGCGACGATAAAATTTTCTATCCTTGCTCATGTGGGGCGTATTGTAACTTTTGGGAATTTTCACCACATAAATTGACTGCTCAATCTTTCCTCCTTTCCGAATAGGATAGATGCGTATATCGTTGATTTTCTGTTGGATACCAGAATTCAACACTTGTTCGATCCATTCTTTCGTATAAACAGTGCCATCAACAAACGAAAGGGCACTCGCCTTGTGGTTTGCCTCCGATAAACCATAAACAATAATTCCGCCGTCGGCATTAGCAAAAGCGGCAACATCCTTGGTCATTTCCGCCTTTTTACTATCCCATTTGCCAAAAGCACCCGCCGACTTGAATTCCAAATGAATCGACTCCTCGACCTCATTGTCAATCAAATCTTGAATGTCCTGAATCGTATAGACGTCTTTTGTAAAAAAATCATTCATACCGTAAAATTCTCCATAAAGGTACGGATTTTCGCATTTATTGTTTCATTTTGAGCGAAACTTTTTTCAAAACCATAACCATTTACCGTTATTTGGCATTCGCATCCCCCCCTCTTAATTCTTAATTCTTAATTCTTAATTCTTAATTTTTTAATGCTTTTTCGTATTATTGCAAAAATTTAGGACTATGAGTGGAATAATCGCAATTGTTGGACGACCTAACGTAGGAAAATCAACACTTTTCAATAGACTGGTTGAGGAAAAACAAGCCATAATCGACTCGAAAAGTGGCGTTACTCGCGACCGTAACTATGGCGAAGGAGTATGGAACGGACGGGAATTTACGGTGATTGACACGGGTGGCGTCACCATAAAGTCAAACGACGCGTTTGAAGACGAGATACGCAAGCAAGTGGTGTTGGCAATGGACGAAGCCGACGTCATCATTTTTATGGTTGACGTTCATAGCGGTATCACCGACTTGGATTCCAACGTGGCAGAAATGCTCAGAAAGACCAACAAACCCTATTTTCTTGTGGTGAACAAGGTTGACGACGGAAAATATCTCTACGATGCCACGGAATTTTATTCGTTAGGTCTTGGCGAGTATTTCACCATTTCGTCTGCGACGGGAAGCGGTACAGGCGACTGGCGGGACGCTGTGATAGCAAAACTGCGACCCGACAA
>JAEEQV010000042.1:0-11372 GCA_016285445.1 Bacteroidales bacterium | reverse complement strand
GATAGACTTGCTGTCTTGTGATAGGATAGGGGATCCCAAACTGAGAGAACAACCAGTATACCCTTTTGGTGTGCTGACCTCTACGCCTTCTGCCCAGAACGAGCAATGAAATACTTTCTTGATGTAAACGTTTATTTTTATCAGTTTTACCGCATTGCTTTTTTGTAGAGTTATTTCGTTCAGTCCGATTCCTGATATTTTTTTTCTATTTGTAGTAAATGAGAAATCTAAGATTGACCGTTGTTTTATAGTATATTTTTTTTCTTTGATGTTTTTGATTAGAAAATCAATATCATCAGGATTTGTTTGTGCCAAGAAACCTAACTTCCCGAAATTTATGCCAAGAATAGGAATATTCGTCTTGTAGCAAAGATGAGCACATTTTAAGAATGTTCCGTCACCGCCAAGGCTAATAATGATTTCGGCGTCGTTTGGTTGTAACGATGTGAATTCGGGAATGTTGGAGATGGAAAAACTACGAGATTGTATTTCCTTCTTGAACTCATTGTAAATGAGTAATTCAAAACCACTGGCGACGAAGCTATGGATGATTTCTTCCACTTTGGATTTACATTCCGCCGTTATTTTTGTTCCGAAAATAGCAATTTTCATACGAGTCCTTTTTTATTCCGAGGTAAAGATATGAAAATGAGTTATAAAAAAAAAAAGACGACCGAAGTCGTCTTTCAGTTATTGTAATTTAAATCTTTTTTCAAGGTCGGTGATATATCGCTTGAATCGTTTGTCTGTTTCCATCAGATTATTTACTGTCTTGCAGGCGTGAAGCACTGTAGCGTGATCTTTACCTCCAATTTGAGAGCCAATGGAAGCCAAAGAGTTTTTCGTATAGATTTTTGCGAAATACATGGCAACTTGACGTGATTGCACGATTTCTCTCTTTCTTGTTTTTGATTTCAGTTGATCTGGTGCAATATTGAAATAGTCACATACCGTTTTCTTGATGAAATCGATTGAGATGTCTTGTTGTGTGCTTTTTACCAATTTTTCTACAACATCTTTCGCCAAATCAAGGCTTAATTGTTTCTTGTTGATGGTTGCTTGTGCGAAAATTGAGATCAATACGCCTTCAAGCTCACGAACATTCGTTGAAATGTGGTTTGCAATGTATTCAACAACATCTTCGTCAATGTTAAGACCCTCTTTTTTGATTTTTAGTTTGAGAATTTCCAAGCGAGTCTCGAAATTCGGAACGGTAAGTTCTGCCGATAATCCCCATTTGAAACGAGAAAGCAGTCGTTCGTTCAAACCTTGCATCTCAACTGGTGGACAATCGGAAGTCAAAATGATTTGTTTTCCTTTTTGATGTAAGTAGTTGAATATCTGAAAGAAAGCGTTTTGCGTTCCAATTTTGTCTTTTAATAATTGAACATCTTCTATAATTAAGACATCAATGTTTTGATAAAAATGCAAAAAATTATTTCTGTCATTATCTAATGATGCTTGCACAAATTGTCTTTCAAATGTATCGGCATCGACATATAATACGTTCTTTTTCGGATACATTTCCTTGATTTCTACACCAATTGCTTGTACCAAGTGAGTTTTTCCCAAACCTGACTTACCATATACAAGAAGTGGATTGTAGTTTGATTTTACAGCGTTGTGGGCAACGGCCAAACCAGCAGCACGAGCCAATCGGTTGCAATCGCCTTCCACAAAGTTTGAAAACGTGTAGGTTGGGTTGAGTTGCGAATCAATGGTGCTTTTTACTCCTGGAATAATAAATGGATCCTTTATTTCTTTGTTTGGACTATATTGATTTACAGGTGCGTACGCTTGCGTATTCTTTTTTGTCGTTGTTTCAATACGGCTTGCTATTTTCTTGTCAGGTACATTTCTCTTTACTAAAACGCCATATTGTAATGAGGCGTTAGCTCCGAAAAATTTGTGCAATACGCTACGAAGCAAGTCAATGTAGTTCTCTTCAATGTATTCACGATAGAAATCACTCGGAACTTGTAAGGTTAAGGTGTTATTTTCCCACGAAAGAGCTTGAATAGGCTCAAACCATGTCTTATAACTTTGAATATTATCGTCACCTAAATTGTCTTTGATAAATTTCAGACTTTCGGCCCACAATTCTTCTAAACCCGACTTATTCTCCTGTAATTCCATTTCTTTTTTTTGTATTTTGTTTTGTATTTTTCTCTTCAACAAAGTTGGTAATAAATTTTCAAAAAAAAAGTCCAAAAGCACTTGTTTTTTTCAAATATTATATAGGGTTTTGGTTTTCAGTAAATTAGAATTTAATAAAAAGTTGAAAAAAATATAAAATACTGATAATCATTGAGATAAATCTAAATTACTGATATTTTTAGAGTTGCAAATGAAACCTCAACTTTTGGTTTAGTTGTTGGTATATTTTTTCTGATTTTACTCAAAAAAAGTTTTGCAAAATTCTCTCGTTTTTGGCGTTTTGGAACCCTCGTATTTTGCTGGAAATCAACCGAATATGCTTACTGTTTCTGCTAACTTGCTGAAATCCATATATTCTGCGTATTTCGCTATTTTTTCTCCTTCTTTTCTTTCGAAGAACTAAAAATAGGGAATGAAACGTATCGCTTAGGATTCTTTTGCACGTCAATCAAGAGTGAATTCAACTGATTTGACGCATTGTCAAGGTTATTATACAATGATTTGTCGTTGATGAGTGCACCCAAAGAACTTTGACCGCTGTTGATTTGTTGCAACACTTGGTTGAGTTCCGTGACGGCAGCCTCGGTTTTCGTGAGCGTTTCTGTGATGTTTGCCTTTGAAAGTGAGTCGCTCATACTTGAGAAATTCGCAATAATTGCGCCTATGTCTTCGGAATGATCGTTGATGTTTTTGCTTATGCCGTTAACATTGGCAAGGATTCCTTGAATGTTCTGGTCGCCATTGGTCAGGATGGTGTCCAACGTGACGCCTGAGTGATGAATCGCGTCAATGGCATTTTGTAATTTTACGAAGCAACGGCGTAATTCCTCGCCATTCGATTCGTTTACCACATATTTTATCTGATCAATTGCAACGGCGGCGCTTTCCAATAGTTTCTCCGCCTGACGTTTTAACGGTGCTACCTCAATTCGAACTTGGTCGGTGATTGATGCCTCTATTTCTGAATTGAGCGTGCCGAAATTGGCTATGTATTCATCATTTTCGGAAAATGCAGCTGGTAATATGATGTCGATAGCCTTGGAACCGAGCAAGTCGGAACTGAAAATTCTTGCTATTGTCTCCTTTGGCAGACGAATATCCGACGCAATGCTTAATTCGACAGTTAATTCGTTGTATTGTGAAGAGGTGAAATAAATATCTTTTACGTGACCTATTTTATATCCTCGTAACAACACGGCGGCATTTTTCTGAAGTCCTTCAACTTGTGTGTACGTTGTATAGTAGAGATTTTCTTTTGAGAAAAGGTTTTTGCCTTTACAGAAATTGATGCCCCAAACAAGAATGCCTGCAACGATGATTACGATAAGTCCGATTTTTATTGATTTCTCTTTATCCATAATTAATTAGTTTTTTTTCTTGCTTCTGAAACTTGTAGTTTTTTATTGTCTTTGTCCCGTGCAATGACGTATGCCGAAGGATATTTTTCCTTCACGTCTTGCATAAGAGCAGTTATTTCCTTATACGTGGCCGTTTTACCATAATAATATTTGTATAAGCCATCTTCTTCAAGCACGAAAACACCTTGTAATCCTTTGAAATTCGCTGGCGTGCAAGGTGTCTTGTCTTTTCCTGCGCCGATTTGGATGCTATAGGTGATGTCGAATGAGTTTTGTGCCGGTTTTTGAACGGTTTGACTTTGTGTCGGTGTCGTCTTTTGCGGCGTTACGGGTTTCGTAGTCGTGCTTGTCTGTGGTTTTGTCGTCGTGTTTGTTTGTGGTTTCGTAGTCGTTGATGACGACGGTGTGTTTGTGGTCGTATTTGTTACCGACATATTGCCATTGGAACGTTTTTCGATGTAGTTCTTGTATTCTACAAAGGCATTGTAGATTGCGTATGCCATTTCAGCCTGGTTGTCGCTGTTGTTCAACCAGATTTCCTCTTCGGTATTGGAAATGAAGCCCGTTTCGATTAGGACGCTCGGCATGGCCGTTTTCCAGAGCACGAGGAACGGAGCCTGATGAACGCTTCTGTCTTTGCGGCCGACTTCTTCACGGAACTGTTTCTGAATCATGCCTGCCAATGCCAAACTATTGTCGCAGAAGGCGCCTTGTTGCAGGTTGTGTAAAATAATCGCCTCGTTGTCGTTGGCCGACATACCTTTATATTGTGATGCGTCGGATTCTAAGGAGATTACGTTGTTTTCCATTTTTGCAACTTTCAGATTCGCCTCGTTTTTTGCCAAACCCATCGTCCACGTGTCTGTTCCGCTGGCATCGGGGTTAGGATTTGCATTGACATGAATGGAAATAAATAGGTCGGCTTTCGCCTTGTTTGCTATTTCTGCTCTTCGGTGTAATTCAATGAATTCATCGGTAGTTCGTGTGTAAATGACTTTTACGTCGGGAAGGTTGGTGGAAATCAGTCCGCCAGTCTTCAATGCGATTGACAACGTGATATTTTTCTCTTTAGAGATTTTTCCGCATGCGCCGGGGTCTTTCCCTCCGTGACCAGCGTCAATGACAACAGTTTTTACCGCGTATGAAGGATTACTCTGTGCAAAAGAGTAGAAATTTGCAAGAATCGTTATCCCGAGGGTGATAATTATAATATGTATAGTCTTCATTGTTTGCATAATGTTATAAAGTATTCCTGTCAGTTTTTCGTCAAGATTGAAAATTTCTAATTATTTTTGCCAACAACTAACGGTTTACGTTATATGTCACAAAAATAGTATTTTAACAACTTGCAGAGACAAAGTTTTAAATATTTTTTACTAACACTTTTTTCAAGTGTCTTTTTTTTGTTCTCGTACGCACAACAAGACTCAACTTTCGTGCCACAAGATAGCGTTGCGCAGCAGCAGGAGACAAAAACCAAGAAAAAAGATAGCGGACTTGATAGTCCGGTGACATATTCTTCGCAAGATTCCATCGTATTTCAAATCTCTGGAAATTCGGTACAGACCTACGGTGACGGAAAGGTGAAATATGAAAATATTGATCTTGAGTCGGAATATATAGAATTGAACGTGGTGAAGCGTGAGGTGTTTGCCAAAGGTTTGCCCGATTCCACAAACGAAGTGAAGGGAAGTCCCGTGTATAAGGACGCGTCGGAATCGTTTGACGCTGACTCGATGAGATATAATTTTGACTCGAAGAAAGGTTTGGCGTTCGGCATTTATACGCAACAGGACGAGGCATATCTGCATGGGGGACGGACGAAAATCCACGACAATAAGGAAATCCACATTCAGCATGGTAAATACACGACGTGCGACGACAAGGATCCTCACTTTTATGTTGAGATGACCAAGGCAAAAATCGTGGTTGACGATAAGATTGTATTTGGTCCTGCGTGGGTTGTCGTTGACGAGATTCCTGTTCCCGTTGTGTTGCCGTTTGGCTATTTTCCCATTCGGAAAGGTCGTTCCAATGGTATCATCATTCCGACGATAGGTGAGGAATCGACCAAAGGTTTTTATTTCCGAAATGGTGGTGTGTATTTTGGTATCAGCGAATATGTCGATTTCAAATGGTTGGCCGATGTGTATTCGTTGGGCTCGTGGAGAACGACCGTGTCATCCAATTATAAGGTACGTTATCGTTTCAACGGAAACTTTTCGGTGACGTACGCAAGTTTGGTGACGAACGAAATCCGTCAGGCACCGACATTTAATGTGAAATGGTCGCACTCGCAGACGCAAAAGTCGCCGTATAGTCCTAATTTCAGTGCAAATGTGAATTATGGATCGGCTGGATATGCGAAACAAAATACATATAGCACGAGTGAATATTTGAACAATCAGGTTTCTTCAAATATTTATTTGAGCAAGAAGTTTGCCGGCACGCCGTTGGCCATTTCGGCATCGTTGTCGCATAGTCAAAACAATATTGACAGTACCATAACGTTGACCTTGCCACAATTGCGATTGACGGCATCGACGTTTACGCCACTGAAAAGGAAACATGCTGTCGGCAAGGAACGTTTTTACGAGAAAATCGCCGTCTCTTACACGGGCGAAATGCAGAACAAGTTGGTCAATGCCAAGTTGGACTCGAATTTTTATAGAAAAGAGACTCTGGATTTGTTCCAAAGTGGTATAAATCACTCAATTCCCGTATCGGCAAGTTTTAAATTATTTAAATATATAACAGTTTCTCCGTCATTCAATTACCAAGAACGTTGGTACACGACAAAATTGAAGAAGGAATGGGACGACGACTATATCCAGTACACGAAGACCGACACCATTATAGGTGGCGTCAGAATTGACACGCTGAGCGAATTCAACCGTGTATATAATTATTCGCTTGGGGTGAGTGCAAATACAAAGATTTATGGTATGTACCGTTTCCGTGGGCAGGCGCTCAAGGCGATTCGTCACGTTGTTACGCCAACGGTGTCGTACGTCATTACGCCCGACTTTTCGTCGGATAAATATGGCTATTATGGCAAATATGTGAAAAATTCGAATGGTGACGAGGCGTTGTATTCTTATTATGAAAAGGGAATTTATGGCGTGCCTTCTTCGCAAAAACAAAGTTCCATATCGTTCTCGTTGGGCAACAACGTGGAAGCCAAAGTGAGAAGTAAGACCGATACGGTGACGGGTACCAAAAAGATTAAGTTGATAGAAAATCTTTCGTTGAGCGGCTCGTATAATTTTGCCGCCGATTCATTGAAGATGAGCTTAATCAGCTTGTCGGGTTATTCAACCATATTGAATCGTTTTACGGTACGTTATTCGGCAACGTTTGACCCCTATGCCATTGGTGTGAAGGAGTCGGATAACGGAAGTAGGACGCAAGTTCGTGTGAACAATTATATGATAGACAAATACGGTTCGTTGTGGCGTAAGACGCAAGATCAGTGGGCAACGTCGCTCTCATACACGTTTGGGCCTATCAACGACAAGGATGATAATCTCAACCTTCCTGTTGACGAAATGTATTCGTACTGGGATGTGCCCTGGAATTTGAGCGTTTCGTATTCGTTGAGTATTCCGCGAAAGTATTATTATGACTACAACAACCAGTTGGATTCCGTGTCGAATAATGTGATACAGACAATTAGTGCGAGCGGTAAGGTGAGTCTGACAAAGAATTGGAACATCGCATTCTCGACAGGTTGGGATTTTGAAGAAAAAGGCATTTCATATACGACATTAAATGTGTATCGTGACTTGCATTGTTGGGACATGGCATTTACGTGGGTTCCGTTTGGTGACCGTCAGCGTTGGGAGTTTGTCCTGAAGATAAAGGCAAGTATGTTGAGTGACATTAAAGTTGAAATGAAGAGTTCTTCGGATTATTTCTAATTATATACAACATGAATACTATTATTTACACAAAAAATGCTCCTGAACCTATAGGACCATACAAACAAGCGATACTTGCAGACAATACATTATATGTTTCAGGTCAGATTCCTATAAATCCGCAAACGGGCGAGTTGGTCTCCGAGTCGTATCCCAAAGCTACAGAGCAAGTTATGAAAAATATCTCGGCAATTCTGCAAGCGGCGAATATGACGTATGACAACGTAGTTCGTTGTACTATTTTTGTTACCGATTTGGCACATTTTGGCGAAGTGAACGAGGTGTATGGCACATTCTTTGGCGAAATATCTCCGTCGCGTGAATGTGTGCAAGTTGCCGCCTTGCCTAAAGGTAGTTTGGTTGAAATATCAGCAATAGCAGTAAGATAGGTTTTGTGTGCAAAAGAAATATAGTAATAAGTGACGTTTTGCTACAAAATACCTACAAATGGTGATTGTCATATATTCAGGAAAATGAAATTTTTGTAAAAAAAAGTATGGCAGAGAGTTTATATGCATTGTTGATGTTGATAGTGGAGATGACTCCCTATCTGATGTTCGGTTTCTTATGTGCGGGCATATTGCATGTTGCGGTTCCGCAGTCGTTTTATAAGAATTATTTGTCTCAAAATTCATTCAAGTCCGTCGTTCTTGCTGCTTTGTTTGGCATTCCGTTACCATTGTGCTCTTGCGGAGTTTTGCCAACTGCCATGTCGTTGCGAAAGGAAGGTGCGTCGAAAGGTGCAACAACAGCATTTCTGACGGCAACACCACAAACAGGTGTTGATTCCATATTGGCGACGTATTCGGTATTTGGGTGGGCATTCACCATTATCCGACCAATTGCAGCGATAGTCACATCGTTGTTTTCGGGTGGGTTGGTAGCTATGTTCAGCAAGGATGACGAAGAATCTGTTGCCGACGTTGATGAGGATGCTTGTACCGATGATTGCTGCAATAGCGAACATACCTCAAAAAATAAAATTGTGGAAGCATTACGTTACGGATATGTTTCAATGTTGCAAGATATTGGTACGCACTTGGTTGTAGGTTTAATTATTGCGGGATTGATAGCAATTTGCATTCCTGATTCGTTTTTGTTACAATTTTCGTCAATGCCATTGTTAGAAATGGTTGCTGCCACGGTAATAGCCATTCCTATGTATGTTTGTGCCACTGGTTCCATTCCTATTGCCGCGGCTCTTATGTTGAAAGGCCTGACTCCCGGAGCGGCGTTGGTGTTTTTGATGGCTGGTCCAGCCGTAAGTTTTGCCTCGTTGGTTGTGGTGAAAAAAGTGATGGGGCTGAAAACCATGCTGATTTACTTGGCAAGCATCATAATAGGAGCGTTCTCGTTCGGATTGATGATTGATTACCTGATGCCGTCGGAATGGTTCTCTGAGATTCAGATGGTGAAAGATTGCTGCGATGCACATCTCCCAATCGTAAATGTGGTAATTACCATTGTGTTTACCTTATTGTTAGTGAATGCGATTTTGAAAAAGTACGTGCATAAATCACATCATCACGAGTGTGGATGTTCGCACGATACTGTTGTGTACGGCGTGGAGGGTATGAAATGCAATCACTGCAAAGCCAATGTTGAAAAGAACATTGCGAATTTACACGGAGTTAAGTCGGTTACGGCCGATATTACAGAAAATACGGTGACTGTTCATGGACATGCTGATTCCGAGGAAATAAAGAAGGTTGTGGAGTCGTTGGGCTTCACGTTCTTAGGTAAAAAGGATAGGTAGGAGATTTTTATGTTTATAGAAAGTTTAATATTCTTTATGTAACAAATTTTATAAAAGTCTATTAGGGTTACATAACTTTTATTATATTTGACACCAAATTAAACTACAATGAATACAAGAATATTAAAACTTCTATTCCCATTGCTGTTATTAGCAGGAACGGCTGTTTGTCAAAATGAGGAAGATAAAGTGAAATCAATGCGTATGGACGCAGAATACTATTTTTATAATGGTGATTACGAACAGGCATTGAAGATTTACAAAGATGTGCTTCAGGTTATTCCTGAAAACTGTAATATAAATTATAAGGTTGGTATTTGTTACCAAAGAATGCCGTTCGAAGCAGGACGTTCAATCAGTTATTTGAAAAAAGCGGTAAAAGATGTTACCGCAGATTATATTGAAGGATCTGTTTCTGAAAATCGGGCTCCTATTTCTGCTTGGTATGCATTAGCTCGTGGCTATCATACGAACAAATTTTACGAAGAAGGTGTTGATGCGTATCAGCAATATATTGACAGATTGTCGCCCAATGAATTACAGGCTCGTAAGCGTGCAATGCGTGAAATGATTTCATGTAGAACGGCTGCTGAAATTATCAAAAAACCAGTACCTGTTGAAATTTTCAATATAGGTAACGTATTAAATACAGAATTCAATGATTTCAATCCTTGTCCGACAGCTGATGCAAAGATTTTGTTCTTCACTCGTTTGGAAAAACAGCAAGTAATATACAAAGATGGTAGTCTTGGCTCAATTGAACGTAAGTTGAGAATTTATTCTACAAAATTCCTTGGTGGTGAACGTTGGTCAGCTCCAATAGACATTTCTGATGACTTGCATACGTATGGCCACTGTAGCGTACTTGGTATTAACGAGGAAGGTACGTTTATGTTGATTTGTCGTCATACGGCATTTATGGATATGGACGACGTTCAAAAAGGAGGAATCTTATATTATAGCACTCGTCCTGATAGAGCCTCTAACTGGACTCCAATGAAGAAATTCGGAAAGAATATTAATATTGCTAAGGCATTGATTTCGCAGGCTTGTATTTCTAAGGATGGCAAAACTTTGTACGTTGTTTCTAATAAAGAAGGCGGTATTGGAGGCTATGATATTTGGAAGAGTGAATTGAAAAACGAAGAGAAATTTGAATGGTCAAAATTGCAAAACCTTGGAAATGTTATCAATACAGAATACGACGAATCTTCGCCATATATCTTAGCTGATAATAAAACATTGTATTTTTCGTCAATTGGTCATTACAATATGGGTGGTTTTGATGTCTTTAAATCTACGTTAGGAAACGATGGTAAATGGTCTGAACCAGAAAACTTAGGTCACCCAATTAATACACCAAACGACAATGAGTTCTACAAACCTGCAAAAGATGGTCAATTAGGTTTTTATTCTGTTGCATATAACGAAGGTTATTTCACATTTGGCGGTTTTGATATTTTCCAAGTGGAATATGTTACTCCCGATATTTTGGTGCCAGCAACATTCAAAGGTAAAATATCTTTTGAGGACAAGGCAAATAACTTCAAAAATGTGAGAGTGCAAGTGCGTAAAGATGTTTCAAACGAGGTAATTAAGGAATTGCGTACTGATGATGAAGGAAATTATGAATGTAAATTGGCTGAGGGAAAATATACAATAGAATATGTGTGTCCGAATTACATTAGAGTCCAGAGACGAATTACCGTTGAACGCTCTACGGAAAAGAAGGACATAGAAATTGACATGCAACTTCAAACCGACGATTTGATTCTGTTGGACGATATTGAATAGTCGTAATGAATGTTCGAACTGTAACGCCCGAACAGGCATTGAGCAAGTTGATGGCGTATTGCTCAAAAATGGAACGAAATGAGCAAGATGTTCGGAAAAAATTGCAGTTGTGGGCCATATCGGCAAATGATTCCAAGAAAATTATCGCTCGCTTACAAGATGAAGGGTTCATTTCTCAAGAACGATATGTAAAATCCTATGTTAGAGGTAAATTTGTGTATAATAAATGGGGAAAGACGAAAATTAAATTTGGTCTTCTACAAAAAGGTTTCAAAGAATCAGTGATAAAGCCAATTTTAGATGATTTTTTTGAAACAGCAGATTATACTCAAACGATAACAAAAGAATTGCAGAAGAAAAACAAAGCGTTGCATACCGATGGTTTAT
>JAEEQV010000435.1:0-2095 GCA_016285445.1 Bacteroidales bacterium | reverse complement strand
AATGGTGGAAATTCGTGGTCTGCAGTTTCGGGACAGCCGACGCAATTTATGCCTCATCGGTGTGTGATGAAGGATGGCGTGCTATACGTCACCTACGCCAACGGAGCAGGCCCGGGAATCGGTTCGGCTGGCGGGTATGTGTATAAGTATAATGGCTCGTGGACAAATATTTCTCCGTCGAATAATACTTCTGACTACAATTATGGCGGTATTTCTGTTGTGGGAAATCGTATTGTGGTGACGAGTGTCGGTTGCTACCGAATGCAGTCGTGGGATGGGCTGTGCGATTGGCAGACGGCTACGTGGGGTGATGAGATTTTTGTAAGCGATAACCTCGGCTCTTCGTGGAATGCAATGTTTTCAAACTGTAAGGTGAATCTGGATGCCAACTCCGTTCCATGGGTGAAAGACCACGCAATGCATTGGACGGGTTGTGCCACGATGGATCCGTTCAATGCCAGCAGATGTTTCTTCATTTCGGGAAATGGTTTGTTTATGTCTGACAATCTCAGCACAAACACGTTTGACTTGAAATTTATGGTGAAAGGTTTGGAAGAAACCGTTCCTTTAGATATGGTGAGTTTGCCTTCAGGACAAGTCATTACTGTCGTTGGTGACTATGATGGCGGGTTGTATAAGGCAGAAAACGGTTCCTATGATGCCTATCCCGCAAGGGTGCATACGCCCGAAATGGGAACGACTCATGGCGTAGCAGCTTCGGTTGACGGTTCGTTGGTTGTGCGTGCCGGTAGCAATTCTTCGTATGTGCAATATTCAACCGATAAAGGAAGTACGTGGAATTATTGTTCAGGAGGAAAGGAGGGGAGTGGTCACGTGGCTGTTTCTGCTGATGGTTCTGTTATTCTTCATTGTCCGAATACGTCAAATGGTTATTCGTATGACGGCACGGGGGATAAAATGTATTATTCTACCAATAGAGGAACGTCATGGTCGCAATGTAACGGCATTTCTATAAATGGTGCGTATCCTGTTGCCGATGGTGCCAATTCCAACAAATTTTATGTTACGAACGGTAATACTGTATATGTCTCCACCGATGGAGGAAAAAATTTCTCGGCTAAGGGGACGACGGGTTATACAGGCTATTACAAGATGCGAGCGGTACCAGGCGTTGAAGGTGATATTTGGGCGCCGTGCGGAACAAATGGTTTGTATCGTTCCACCAATTCTGCGACAAGTTTTTCAAAATTGTCAAGTGTGTCTTCGTGCGATGCGGTCGGTTTTGGTAAGGCAGCGACGGGAAAAACCTTTCCTGCCGTGTATATCTGGGGTACGGTTTCGGGTGTTACGGGATTGTTTAGGAGCGATGACGAAGGAAATTCGTGGGTTCGTATCAACGACGATTTGCACCAGTTTGGCGGACCAGGAAATGGTCAGTTTGTGATGGGCGACATGGCAGTGTATGGCACGGTGTTTATGAGTACCGTCGGTCGAGGGGTGATTTGTGGTGTGCGTAACGAAGACGTGGTTACCACCGAAACGCAGACAATTTTGTTGCAAAAAGGCTGGAATCTGATTTCGTTGTATGTTGAACCGGAAGATAATAAGATTATGCAGGTGTTGACCGTTGATTTTTCAATTATAAAAAATCTTGACGGTTTTTCTTATACGTGGAACGACACCCATTTGCAGAGTTTAACAACGATGCAAGCAGGCGAAGGCTATCTTGTTTATCTTAACGAGGCAAGTCTGTTGACGGTGGAAGGTATGCCGCTTGAGCATTACACTACTCAGTTACACACGGGTTGGAATTTGGTCGGCGTGCCGCAAAAAACGTCAAAATCAGTTTCTGACTTACCGTCAGAAATTACTCAAATCAAGGATTTGAATAGTTCTGACGTTACGGAGTTAGAGCCAGGGAAAGCGTATTTTGTCAATGTTTCGGCTGATACCACGATTGAGTGGTAGATAAAAAAGGAATTTCATTGGTCATTTGGGGTGATAAAACGAGGATTTTTACCCCATGTTACTTTTTTTATAAGAAAATTTCACCACAGAAAAAGGTTTTTTATGTCTTGTTTTTGGCTTTTTCGCCACAAAAGGCGGTCAATTGTCACTTTTTGAACGCTGATGT
>JAEEQV010000434.1:0-2103 GCA_016285445.1 Bacteroidales bacterium | reverse complement strand
AATGCTGGTGACACGTGAGAATATTTGATTTTCTCGTTGAAAGCCGCAATACCGACAATGGCAAGGAACCAACCGATACCAGAGCCAAAACCGAATACCGTTGCTTCGCCAAGTGTCTCATATCCTCTTTGTTGCATAAACAAAGAGCCACCAAGAATAGCACAGTTTACAGCAATCAATGGCAAGAAAATACCAAGCGAAGAATACAACGCAGGTGCAAATTTCTCTACCACCATTTCAACCAACTGCACAAACGAGGCAATCACCGCAATAAAGATGATGAAACTCAAGAAACTCAGGTCAACATCGGCAAAACTCTCACCCAACCATGACAAAGCTCCAGGTTTCAACACATATTTATCCAACATATAATCAATTGGAACTGTAACTGTCAATACGAACGTTACTGCCAAACCAAGACCAGCTGCAGTACTTACATTTTTAGAAACAGCGATGAATGAACACATTCCCAAGAAGAATGCGAACACCATGTTGTCTATAAAAATTGATTTAACGAATAAGTTTATCAAATCCATAATCGTAATCTTTTAAATTCTTTACTTAATTAAATCTTTATTACGTGTACGTTGAATCCAAATAATCACAGCAACGATAATCAATGCCATTGGAGGCATCAAGAAGAAACCGTTGTTCTCATATCCACATTCATATAATCCTTGAGGAATTACCTGTAATTCACCTATACCCGGCAATGTGATTGTTCCTGCACCGAAGAGTTCACGAACAATAGCTATGATAATCAAAATCATACCATAACCCAAACCGTTGCCAAGACCATCAAGCAATGAAGGCCAAGGTTTGTTACCCAAACCAAAAGCTTCCATACGTCCCATTACAATACAGTTCGTAATAATCAAACCAACATACACCGAAAGTTGCTTGCTCACGCTATACGAGAATGCTTTCAAAATCTGGTCAACCAAAATAACCAACGTTGCAACAACCAACAACTGAACAATGATACGGATTCGGTTAGGGATGGTGTTTCTCAACAATGAGATTGCCATATTCGCAACACCCACAACTATTGTAACCGCCAACGCCATCACAATAGCAGACTCAACTTTTGCCGTTACTGCCAATGCAGAACAGATACCCAACACCTGAACAGTGATAGGGTTCGACGAGCTCAATGGCCCAGTTAGTAATTTTAAATTGTTTTTAGAAAACAATGATTCTTTTTCTTCTGCCATTGTATTGTTAATTTAAAGGTTGAACATTATTTGTTGAATCTGCAACAGGTGCAGGTTCTTCCGACACTGCCACTGGTGCAGCACCACCTGCAACCGATTGGAAATATGCGGTATAACCACCCAAACAATCCGACAACATTGCAGTTACACCATCACAAGTCTTGGTAGAACCTGAGATTGCATCAACTTCATTGTAATCATTAGTTGCACCACCTTTCACAATCTTTACCGAAGTAAATTCACCATCTTTAAAGATGTGTTTTCCTTCGAATTGACTGCGGAATTTCTCTTTTACAATTTCAGCACCAAGTCCAGCAGTCTCACTCTCGTGGTCGAACACTGTTCCTTGTACCGTATTACAATCATTTTTGCTGATAGAAATAAATCCCCAAATTTTACCCCACAAACCGTTTCCGTTCAAAGGAATCACATAAAATGCTTCTCCATCGGATTCTATTTCATATACAGGAAGATTTTCTCCATCGTTTTTCAAATTGAACATATCAGTTTGACCGATAGATTCAGCAGTAACGACTTCGGTCGTACCAGTTTTCACAAAGAAAAAGTCCTTCAAATGAGAATTGAACTGTTCCTCTGCCTCACTTGCCTCAGTATTGATTTTTACAGCAGAAAGAATGTTCTGCATTTTTTCAATTCTGATATTCGCTTGTTGTGCATCTTTCAATGAATATGCAGCAACCGATAGTAACGTTGCAATGATAACAACGATTGCTACCGAATATATAAAGATATAAGAGTTACTTTTTTCCATATTCGTATCAAATTAAGCGTTAGTAACTTTTGCTCGTTTCAATCGTTTCTTGATATTTGCCTGAACAACCAAATGGTCGATAAGAGGAGCAAACACGTTCATCAACAAGATTGCAAG
>JAEEQV010000041.1:0-11470 GCA_016285445.1 Bacteroidales bacterium | reverse complement strand
ACCATGGTAAAACCTCGTTGCTTGACTACATACGCAAATCGAATGTGATTGCGGGTGAAGCGGGAGGTATCACGCAACATATTGGTGCATACGGGGTTACGTTGCCAAATGGTCGTCAAATCACATTCCTTGATACTCCAGGTCACGAAGCGTTTACCGCTATGCGTGCCCGTGGTGCTCAAGTTACCGATATTGCCATCATCGTGGTTGCAGCCGATGACCAAGTGATGCCTCAGACGGTTGAGGCAATCAACCACGCGGCTGCCGCTGGCGTTCCTATCGTATTTGCCATAAACAAGATTGATAAGCCAGGAGCAAATCCCGATAAAGTTCGTGAGCAACTCGCCAATATGAACTATTTGGTGGAAGAATGGGGTGGTAAATATCAATCACAGGAAATCGCCGCAAAATTCGGTAAGAATGTAGATTTGCTTATGGAAAAAGTGCTTCTTGAAGCCGACATGCTTGAACTGAAAGCGAATCCGAACAAACCTGCACAAGGTACCGTTATTGAAGCAAAACTTGACAAAGGTCGTGGTTACACTACCAATATCTTGATTAGTTCGGGAACATTGCACGTTGGCGATGTGATACTTGCCGGTATGCACGCCGGAAAAATCAAGGCTATGTTCAACGAACGTGAGCAAAGAATTACCGAAGCAGGACCTTCTACGCCAGTTATGGTTCTCGGTCTTGATGGAGCTCCACAAGCAGGCGACAAAATCCACGTGATGTCGTCGGAGCGCGAAGCACGCGACATTGCAAGCAAACGCGAACGTCTGCAACGTGAACAGGAATTGCGTGCCATGAAGCCAGAAACGCTTGAGGATATTGCCCGTAAGATTAAGATTGGAAATGTTCAGGAATTGAACTTGATTGTGAAAGGTGACGTTGGCGGTTCTATCGAGGCATTGTCCGACGCATTGTTGAAACTTTCTACCGAAGAAATCCAAATTGTTATCAAGCACAAAGCTGTCGGTCAAATTTCAGAATCCGATGTATTGTTGGCTTCGGCTTCAAAAGCAATTATCGTCGGTTTCCAAGTTCGTCCTTCTGCCGATGCTCGTCGTTTGGCTGAAAAATTGGGTATCGATATTCGCTTGTACTCAATCATTTACGATGCGATAAATGAAGTAAAAGATGCAATGAGCGGTATGCTTTCACCTGAAATCAAGGAAGAAGTTACTGGTAGTTGCGAAGTCCGTCAGGTATTCAAGATCTCGAAAGTGGGAACTGTTGCCGGTTGCTACGTTACCGATGGTAAGATTATGCGTAACTCGAAAATCCGCCTCATCCGCGACGGTATCGTTATTTTCACAGGAGAACTTTCTTCATTGCGTAAGGTTAAGGACGATGTAAAAGAAATGACCAAGGGCTTTGAGTGTGGTTTGAGCATCAACAATTACAACGACATTCAAGAAGGCGACATTATTGAGGCATACGAAGAAAAAGAAGTTCAAAGAACAATATAAGTTCTTTCTTTTTTTGGACAATAAAAAGGAGGGAAACATTATGGCGCAAAAAAATAGTGTTGTTCTTTTGTTAGGGGCAAATCTCGGCGACAAAGAAGCTATGTTTGCACAAGTTGCAAAACACATTGATGAAAATATCGGTGAAATCTTGTGTAAATCAGCGATTTACACAAGTAAACCTTGGGGATTTGAATCGAAAGATAATTTTATAAATCAAGTGTTAGTTGTTGATACCGATTTTTCCGCACACGATGTTCTTCTCCGTTGTCAAGCAATAGAAAACAAATGCGGCAGAACTCGCCACGAAAATGCTGGTTATGAGTCTCGCACGATTGATATTGATATTTTGTATTTCAACAATGACATTGTTGATACTGAAGATTTAATCGTTCCTCATCCGCTTTTACACAAACGAAGATTTACGATGGTTCCTTTATGTGAGGTGCTTCCCGACTACATTCACCCAATATTTCTTAAAAGCAATCTACTGTTATTGGAAGAATGTGAGGATAAAGAAGACGTGAAAAAAGCATAATCCAGGAACAATCTTAAACACTTTGAATCAATTTTTTCATCTTTGCAGTAAGAATATTCCAGGCATACTTTTTCTTTTCCTCTCGAATGTTTTGCTCCATTTCTGACGCTTTGTTTGAGGCAAAAAAACGCACAATAGCATTTGCCAATGCATGACTATTGGGTTCAACTACATAACCAACTTTTTCATCAGGAATTATTTCGGCCAAACCACCTACGTTTGTGACAATCATAGGTTTCTCAAAATGATAGCCCACCTGCGTCACACCCGACTGCGTTGCTGATTTATATGGCTGGACAATCAAGTCGGCGGCACAAAAATAATTATTTACCTCGTTGTCGGGAATATATTCTGAAAACCACGTAATATTTTGTAAACCAAGATGTTCAGCAAGTTTTTTATATTTTTCTTCATTACCGTAAAACTCCCCTGCCACAAGCAAATGAATGTTCGAGAACTTGATTCGCTCGTTTGCCATTGCGTGGAGTAGCAAGTCCAGACCCTTGTATTCCCTGATGAAACCGAAAAACAAAATATAACGTTTGTCTGGGTTCAAGCCAAGATGCCCACATGCTTGTTCCTTGCTGATTAATGTTCCGTAGGTGTCGTAAATAGGGTGTGGCGACCACGATTTTGGCTTGTTTTTCCGTTCAAATTGCTCTATCTCACCAAAAACCGATCGCGACAACGTGAAAAAGCCGTCCATCGCATTCACAAAAAAAGGAGCAAACATTCTATCTAAGATTGAAGGTTCGTGCGCTATCATATTATGTATCAATCCAATACATTTTGCATTACACATCTTTTTGATTCTTCGAGCAATGGTGCCGAAACATGGAGCCATAAACGACATCCAATAGGCAAAAATCACCACGTCAGGTTTTTTTACTGCGATTTTTTTTGCTACCGAAAGCCAATTGAAAGGATTGACAGAATGTACAGAACGGCAGATTTTTAGGTCGGGAGCGGTGCCGTTGGAATACTGCGTTTTTCCAGGAAACAAAAAGTTCGGATATTGCAGGATGAACGTTTCAATGGAAATATCCTCATCTTCTTTTACAAACTCCAAAGAAAGCCGCTCGTTGAAAGCCGCTAAGCCGCCACGATAAGGGAATGCCGTTCCAACTAAAATAATTTTCATTAATGAAGAAATATTTTTCATTGGTAAAAATAATAAACAAAAGTTAGATAATAATGTTTTTAAGGTAAAAAGGAAACGGCTTTTTGTTTCGTGTGTCATACAAGCTGACGCAAATATGACAATACAATGTGTTTTTCTCCTTCCCTGACAAAAAACTGACGTTTTGGGGGCAAAAAATCTTTGTTTTTTGAAGGGAAATAGAGCTTTTTTGATAGGGTTTTTCAAAAAAATTCACGCTTTTTTATCAAACATCAATAAATAAAAATAAACATTACCCTATAAAAGTCTAAAATACTACAAAAATGGTCTATAGAGATTTTTTTGATATTTGTTTATTTAATTTATTTCTGCATCTTTGCATCAAGAAATTAACTAAAGCGAAAGAATAGATTTAAAAGATGAAGGACGCAAAAGATAATACTTCAATTGTTGAAGAATTTAAATTGTTCCAGCAGGAATTTGAAATATGGAAAGAGAACGTTCAACGACAAATTACTGCCGCAAAGTTGGCCAATGACAAATGGCTGTCGGTTGAAGACCTCATAGAATATTTACCAGACAATACAGCACGGGCAACGATATATGGTTGGGTTGCCCAAGAGAAAATACCATACCACAAATACGGGAAAAAGCTGACATTTTTAAAATCCGAGATAGATACATGGCTCTTTTACGGATTCGAGGACGAGAAAAAAGCCAAACGGCTGAAACGTCAAAAGTTTATTACATACGGAAACACCTTGTGAAAAAAAGAGAATTCTTTCCTTCACATTTATAAGCTGCATAAAGTTACTTTAGCGGGGCGGTAAAGTAACACGGGGTGACTTTTTCTATCATGGTAAGACGCCTCACCAAAGTCTCTTCGGTAGAGACTTTGGTTTTTTATGTTCTTTGCTTTGAGAATAATATTTTTTTAGTACATTGGGGCGATTTTTTGTTTAAGGAATGAAGATAATAATTGCAGGTGCAGGAGAAGTGGGACAACATTTGGCAAGAATCTTGGCCGATGACCGCCACGATGTGACCGTCATTGACGTTGATCCACAAAATTTGAAACAACTTTCTCTTCACCTTGATATTTTGACAATTCAAGGTTCGGCACTGACTATTTCGGTATTAAACGAAGCAAATGTCGCTACTTGTGATTTGTATATCGCAGTGACGCATTTCCCTGAAATGAATGTGGCTTCGGCGGTGATTGCCAAGAAGTTGGGTGCTCCGCACACCATAGCTCGTGTTCGCGACCCAGAATTATTGCTGGAAAAAAATCAAAAATTGTTCCGTGAAATCGGTATTGATTCCATTATATATCCACAAGCTCTTGCTGCTCAGGAAATTGCAACGTTTGTGGAACGGGCGGCAACGCGTGAATCGTTCGATTTTGCCGATGGTTTGCTTTCCTTATTTGTGTTGAAGGTTGAAGAAACGGCACAAGTCGTGGGGAAATATATGCAAGAAATTATTCCTACGCAGGAAGAATTACAGAAATATCGTGTAATTGCCCTAAAACGTGGATTTTCCACCATTATTCCCAAAGGTGATGACATTTGTCAGCCAGGCGATATCCTGTATGTGGTTAGCAACCGTCAGGGTGTGAATAAAATGCTTGAAACCTTTGAGAAGAAAGACTTGGCAGTTTCGCAAGTTATGATTTTGGGTGGCAGCCGAACGGGTAGGGCAACGGCAAAAATTCTTCAAAAACAATTTGATGTAAAATTGATAGAAATTGACCCTGAAAAGGCAAAAAAACTATCTCAACAACTAGACAATACGTTAGTAATCAACGGAGATGGACGAAGCATGGATTTGTTGGTTGAAGAAGGTATTCGCAATACCGATGTGTTCATTGCCACGACAAGCAATGCCGAAACCAACATTCTTTCGTGTTATCTGGCAAAACGCGTGGGCGTGAAACGTACCATTGCCGAAGTTGAGAATGTGGATTACATAGGTCTTGCTGCCGATATGGGCATTGATACGTTGATAAACAAGAAAACCATTGCTGCCAACAGCATTCACAAATACACCTTGAGCAATTCATCCGATATTTCGGCTACGCGCCATCTAACACAGAGCGATGCCCAAGTATTGGAGATTATTGTTCACGAAAGTATGAAAATCACCAAGGCAACTCTTATGGAAACGAAGGATTTTCCGAAAGATGCCGTAATTGGTGGCGTAGTGAGAGGGAAAAATGCGTTTATCCCGTCTGGTAAGACACAAATTGCTGGTGGCGACAAGGTGCTCGTGTTCGCACTGCCAGCTGCGGTTAACGAGGTAAAGAAATTTTTTGAAAAATAATGAGAATCTATGAGAAGTAAAATCTTACTTTCTGTCGCTTTTGCACTTGGCATTGCCGCTATGGTTTTGTTGATTTTAGATACTATTGGACAAGCCACTGTTGCTCAATCAACTATAACGACATTATTGGTAATAGGTCTTCTTTGCGTTAGTATTGAACTTATCGTAAGTCGAAAAGAGCAAAAGGACGACGACAATTCAGAAATTTCCGAGCAATGAATTTCAAACTTGTATTAAGAAATATTGGTTTTTTAATATTGTTTGAAACAATATTGATGATTCTCTGCCTCATTCCTGGAATTTGTTATGGCGAGAGTCTTCAGGGTTTTTTGTGGTCTATCGCAATTGCGTTGACCATAGGCGTTGCAACCACTATTGTGTTTCGACATTCCAATGGTTCCATCGGTCGCAAGGAAGGTTATTTCATTGTGGGTGTGGTGTGGCTTGTGTTCTCGCTCATCGGTTCGATGCCGTTTTTGTTTACTCATAGTCTAGGCTCTTTTGTAGATGCGTTCTTTGAATCCATGTCGGGATTTACCACCACGGGAGCCACCGTTTTTGCCGACATTGAGGTTCTGCCCAAACAAATCATTTTATGGCGAAGTTTGATGCAGTGGGTCGGAGGTATGGGAATCGTGGTGTTGACCGTTGCAATCATTCCAATGTTCGGTATGGGCGGAATGCAGCTTTATACTGCTGAGGCAAACGGTCCGGCAAAAGACAAGATTCATCCTCGCATAAAAGACACGGCGAGTCGTTTGTACATCCTTTATATTGTTTGCACACTGCTCGAAGTGGTGTTGCTTCTTTTGGGCGGGAACTCACTGTATGAGTCAATCATTTTAGCATTGTCAACTATTTCGTCGGGCGGATTTTCGAGTCAGAACGACAGTGTGGCCAGTATGAGCCCCTACACGCAATATGTGGTAATGCTCTTTATGTTCATTTCGGGAGTAAACTTTGTGGTGTTGTATATGGCAGTTCATGGCAAATTCCGTATTGTAGCGAAAGACGAGGAACTGCGAAATTATATTCTTATTATTGTTTGCGTTTCGATTATCATTGCGGTGATAAATTTGTGGAAAGAGGGTAGGTTTGAGGATGTGGAGCTAAGCATCAGAACAATTATATTTCAAGTGATTGCATTCACTACCACTACCGGATTCACCACTACCGACTATGCTATGATGCCAAGTGCGTCGATGATGTTTTTCTTCATCCTTACATTTTTCGGAGCGTGTGCAGGTTCCACAAGTGGATCCATTAAAACAGTGAGAATTACTATTTTATTAAAGAATAGTTATTTGGCACTCAAACAAATCATTCATCCGAATGCAATTCTAACGCTTCGTATGAGCAAAAAAACTGTCGATAAAAAAATTATTTCCAATGTATATGCGTTTATCGTTATGTACATATTGATATTCCTCCTTGGGGCGTTGGCACTCACATTCTTCGGTCACGATTTCTACACGGCGTTTTCGGCATCGGCATTGTCGATTTCCAACGTCGGCATTGGTTTTTGTCCGTCGGGAATGTTGCTGGAATTTAGCTCGTTCCCTGCAGCGTCAAAAATTCTTATGACCGCACTGATGCTGATAGGTCGTTTGGAAATATTCACCATTCTCCTTTTATTTATGCCAGCATTTTGGAAAAGATAAATAAAAAACTAATTTTGAATAAAAAAATAGAGTAATGAAATATTCTCAAACACCACAAGAGGAACGGATTAAGACACTGCAATCGCTTGTGCCAGAAGCATTTGACGAAGGCAAGATTGATTGGGAAAAGTTGAAAGCAACGCTTGGCGAGGATGTGAATTTCGCCAATGAGCGTTATGTGCTTAATTGGGCTGGGAAAAGTGATGCTTTTCGTGTTATGCAGCAACCTTCCTCCGCTACTTTGGTGCCATGTCGTGAAGAATCTGTTGAATTTGAGAATACTGAAAACATTTTCATCGAAGGCGAGAATATGGAAGTGCTGAAAATACTCCAAAAGAGTTATTTCGGCAAGGTGAAAATGATATACATTGACCCACCATATAATACTGGTAATGACTCGTTTATCTATCCAGACAAATTTTCCGAAACTAAAGAAGAATATCTAAAGCGCGTGGGCGACAAGGACGAGGAAGGCTACATGACCCGCGAAGGCATGTTCCGCAAAAATAGCAAGGAGAACGGGCAGTACCATAGCAACTGGCTCAATATGATGATGCCACGCCTTTATCTGGCTAAGGCGTTATTGCGTGAAGACGGCGTAATTTTCGTATCTATAGACGACAACGAAGTGCATAACCTTCGTTTGCTTATGAATGAAATATTCGGGGAGGAAAACTTTGTAACTTGCATATCTAGAGCAACAGGAACCCCTACTGGTGGTGGATTTGATATTTTCGTAAATGAATTGGACTATATTCTAGTATATGCAAAACAAGCAGAAGAACTAAGCATTGATGGATTAGAGATGTCAGCGGAGGATGCTATAATTTACAACATGGAAGATGAGAGAGGTAAGTATCTTATTAGACCTTTGCGACGCACAGGAGGAGAGGACAGAAGAGAGGATAGGCCTACTATGTTTTATCCTATAATTGCACCAGATTCTTCTGAAGTTTATCCATATGGTCCAACTGGTTATGAAAGTAGATGGATATGCTCTAAGACTAAGTATGAAGAATTAGTAGCTGGCGGATTGATATATTGGAAACAAAATGAAGATACACAAAAATGGCAAGTGTATCAAAAATTTTATTTAGAAGATAGGACTAAACAACCTGGCAATTTGTGGACAACAGAAGAAGGAAATAAAAAGGCCACACGAGATGTTCGTGAATTGTTTGAAACAATAAAAGTATTTGATTTCCCCAAACCAATAGGTGTAGTTACTAAATTGCTTAAATTAGGAACAAATATAAATAATAATGATATCGTTCTTGATTTCTTCGCGGGCAGTGCCACTACCGCCCATGCAGTAATGCAACTCAACAAAGAGGACGGTGGACACCGCAAATACATTTGTGTGCAGTTGCCAGAAATGTGCGATGAAAAGAGCGAGGCTTTCAAGGCAGGTTATAAGACCATTGCGGAAATTAGCAAGGAAAGAATCAGAAGATCAGGAGCAAAAATTCGCAAGGAAGTAGAAGAAGAGCAAGCCAAACAAAAGGAAAAACTTCAGTTTGGTGATGAACATACGGTTGAAATGCCAGATTTGGGCTTCAAAGTGTTCAAACTCTCTGAAAGCAATTTCAAGCAATGGCGCGAGATAAAAGGTTCTGACAAAGAAGAATGGAAACAACAGATGTTGGATTTCCTTAATCCAGTTGCCGAAAACGCCACCACCGACAATATGGTGTATGAATTGTTGTTGAAAAGTGGCAAGAGCCTAAACAGCACCATTGAACACCATAACGGTTTCTATGCTATTAACAGCAAAGAACTGATACTGATGCTCGAATCCGCTACGCAAGAAACGGTGGATGCCATCCTTGCCGAGCATCCACAAAAAGTAATCGCCTTGGATAATTTATTCGAAGGCAATGATCAATTAAAAACCAACACTGCACTTCAAATGCGAGATGCAGGAGTGGAGTTTAGGACGATATGAGAAATGATGTCAATAGATAACATATGTTTATATAGAATGACTCATATTGAGAATATCCCTCATATCCTTCAATATGGAATTGTGCATCATTCTTCTCCTAATAATAATTCAAATTTTGTACCGATCGGAGACAAAAGTTTAATAGATTATAGGAGTACAAATATAGTTTTTGTGAGAAATAAAACAATTATACTAGGTGATTTCATTCCCTTCTATTTTGGAGTTCGGATGCCGATGCTTTATGTAATTCAGCATGGAGGAAATTTTGTTGAAAAAGCAAGAAAAGCGGAAGAAATAGTATATATAGCAGTTTCATTGAAAAAAATAGTTGAAAATAACTTTTTGTTTTATTTTTCAGATGGTCATGCTACAGATTTCCTTACAACTTTTTATGATTCAAAAGATATTGATAAATTACCATCAATTATTGATTGGAACGCCGTGAAATCGCAATATTGGGCTGGAGATGGTATTGAGACAGACCTCAAACGTCGCAAACAGGCTGAATTTTTGGTAAAAGAAGACATACCCACAAGTTTTATTATTGGTTTTGCATGTTACAATGATACCGCAAAGTCAAAACTAATTTCTTTTGGCATAAATGAAAATACAATAAGAATATTCCCTAATGCATATTATTGATTATGATACAATATCTTGAAGGAAACATATTAGACACCAACGCTATGGCGTTAGTAAATACCGTAAATCTTGTAGGGGTTATGGGGAAAGGCATTGCATTGCAGTTTAAAAAGCACTTCCCAGAGAATTATAAACTGTATCAAAAAGCATGTAATAACAAAACTATTGATATAGGGAAATTGTTTGTCACAAAAGAGCAGACTATGTTTGGAGTTAAAACGATTATTAATTTCCCTACAAAAACAGATTGGAGAAAACCTTCCGAATATTCGTACATAGAAGCAGGATTAGATGATTTAGTTAGAGTCATAAAGGATTATCAGATACAAAGTATAGCAATTCCCCCATTAGGTTCAGGAAACGGAGGTCTTAATTGGGGAAAGGTTAAAAGTATTATAGAAAGTAAGTTATCTTCATTAACAATTGATATATTGGTATATGAACCAACGGTTCGAATTGTAGAAAAAATGAAATCAGAAAGAATTAAATTAACACCTGCCAGAGCTTTATTGTTATATGTGCTATTTGACTTGGTGCGACATGGAGAATATGTTTCCGAATTTTCTAGTGAAAAGGTATGCTATTTTCTTCAACGGTTTGGAGCAGAAGATTTGTTTAATTTAAAATATGAGCCAAAGTATTATGGACCATATTCAGGAAAAGTGAGATATGTGCTAAATGCGTTGAATGGTAGTTATGTGATGGGGTATAGTGATATGGATAAGAAGCCTTTTGAGTCGTTGTCATTAGTTGTTGATGCGTTTGATAAGATAGAAAAATTTGTAAATGAAGATGCACGTCTTAAGATTATTGCAGAAAAGACGAAATCTTTTCTTAATGGTTTTTATTCCGATTTCGGTTTAGAATTGCTTTCATCAATTGATTTTTTGATGTGTCAGTATGGTATTATCTCCGTAGACGAAATATATAATCATTTATCTCAGTGGAGTCATCGAAAAGAGAAAATATTCAATGACCAACGATTCATTGAAATTGCGAGAAAACACTTGTTAGAAAGCGGTTTTACTTATGTAAATTAGTCCATGAAACTCTCCTTCGAATCCAATCTTTCCTATCAGCAGGAAGCCATTCAGTCGGTTGTCGGCCTTTTTGAGGGACAGGCGATTGAGGACTCTTTGTTTCAATATGACTTGAATGAAAAACAAGCGAGTTTTATTGATGGAATTGGAAACAAGTTGGTTTTGTCGGAAGAACAGATTCTTGCCAACCTACAGAAAGTGCAGAATCGAAATGAGATTGCCCTATCGGAGAAACTTGACGGAATGCACTTCTCCATCGAAATGGAAACGGGAACAGGTAAAACATACGTTTACCTGCGTACCATTTACGAGTTGAACAAAATATACGGTTTCAAAAAGTTTGTTATTGTTGTTCCGTCCGTCCCGATTCGTGAGGGCGTTTTGAAGAATCTGCAAATCACGCATGAGCATTTTCAAACGCTATACGACAATACGCCCATTCGTTTTTATGTGTACGATCGAAACAAAATCTCTCAACTTCGTGGCTTTGCGGCAGGCGACAACATAGAGGTATTGGTTATCAACATTGATTCATTTGCCAAGGACGAGAATGTCATCAACAAACCAAACGACAAACTCAACGGACAGGAACCTATCAACTTTATCAAACAGGTTCTACCCATCGTGATTGTGGACGAACCCCAAAACATGGAATCGGAAAAACGTGCAGCGGCTATTGCCAATCTGAATCCACTTTGTACTTTGCGCTATTCGGCCACTCACAGAAACCGTT